>JAZDIO010000001.1:0-12558 GCA_043804965.1 Candidatus Firestoneibacteriota bacterium
TATATTCTTTTTTTACTTCTTCCGCTTTATAAAAGTTTTCGACAAACTTCCCCGCCTGTTCAGGCGTCAAATCCAGCTCTGATTTTACCCGGGCAAGAATCACAGCCTCCAGGCTTTCCTTTGAATCAATTCCCTGCCTCCATGCTCCCGGTTTTCCCTGCAAACCTCCGGGTTGTTCTTGCGCTTCCCCTTTTTCAATTTCATCAAACACGCCCATTTCCTCCATCATCTTCAGTTCCTGATCGGATACCGGCGGTTTACCTTCCGCAAAACAAAATGTCAGAGCCGCAAGGAAAGCTAGAAAAAATACTTTTTGCATATTCTCCTCCTTGAAAGTTAGAACATTACATGTTACCCGCATTTTACATTAATGTACTATTACAAGTGAAAAACACAAAAACTGTTGTTCTCGGAACTTGAATACACCTCATTCCTGTTTTTTCAGATAAAGAACAAGTATGCTCTTTGCCGGAACAACATAAGAATTAAAGTTTTCTTTATTATTAATATCCTTAGATGTCACCGTAATTTCTTTCCTATCCACTGTATTACAAGCATCCATATCCTTTGCTGTAAGAGTTGTTTCTTTTAGAAGCACGTATTTGCCCCTAAATTCAAAACTTACACCTCTTTTCATCAACGGATCTCTATTCACCAGAATAAGATTTAGCCCCTGTTTTGTGGTCATCGCAACTGCCGTAAATGCACAATCTGATTTTTTAGTATCCGTAAAATCACCTAAAATGTTAGTCTTAACAACACTCTCTCCATAAGCCTCGTTTAAAACCTTAAATAAATCAAATATACCTGTAGTATAGAGTTTTCTTGTCCTCTCATCCCGGTAAACCAACCCCCAAGGGCCGGAAGAAAAAGCATGATAAGCCAAGGCAGCAACATCTTCCCGTGTTAACATCCTATTCATCCATTCAGCCGTTAAAAGCACTCCTGATAAAGCATGTGTCCGATACCAATTTGGCTTAGTATCAGGGCGGATATGATCGGGGTGCATAGCATGTTCTGATAAATAAAATTTTATCCGGTTACTTCCTGTTATTTTCAATATATCCGCTTTAATAATATCCATATAGCTCTCTTGCCTCTGCACGGATACCTTATCATTATAATATGGGTGGTAAACAATATAATCTATCTGATCACCCAGCTGTTCTAAAACTTTTCTATGCCAGGTTTCCCATCCTCCGTAACGTTTGTGGTATTCTGTGGCAAAGACCGCTGTAGCAGCATGAGCGGCAAACTTTGCTTCAGGATGAACTTTTCTAACCTCGGCAATTGCCTTCTTACAAGAATCAATATACACATCAACAGTTGGGAAATATTGCCTGTGCGCACCCCAATCAAGTTCATTTCCCAATTCCCAGATTGCGACATTGACCGGGTTCTCTATTTCCAACTCAATCCTCTTTTTCGCCCAGTTCACTCCGCCATTAGGGTTACTATTCCCGTCACCAGTGAAAAACTCCGCTAAATCCGCGTGATCCATGACCGGTTCGGTCATATTTAATGTCCAGGTAAACTCCGCGGCCGGATCAATAAGTAAAACCGATTTAATCCACTCCACAGGGCCTAATCTTTTTTTAGACATCCTGTCCCAATCTGTAAGTTTCTGTTCCTTTCTCTCTTCAAGAGGACCCATTGCCCATTTCCATTTCAATACCTGCGAAACCGTTCCTGACATTCTATTCAACGGCATGGGATACCCTTTAAAAATATTCAAATAATCCTCAGCAAGACCCAATGTTCTAATATCGTTATTGTCCATTACAATTATAGAAGTACCGCCCCATTCATTATTATACCCCAGCATACCCCTGTCTGCTTTTTTGATGACACTATCTTCATAGACTTTAATTTTAGCTGACAGAATTCCGTCCTGAGCAGCCAGCAGAAAGCAAACTGTAAAGATTAAAAACAAAACTATCGCTCCGCTAAAAAGTTTCATCACTTTTTCTTCTCGTTATCTTTCATTTCTTTATTAAAACGACACTGTGCATGAAGCCCCGCGGCTTCAGACCGGGGAAAACCACTCATTTTTCAACCCTTTTCTGAGTTTGATATGACGGATACGGGATAACATATTTTTTTAGACGAAAAACCCAATAACAAGGTTTACATTAATTTTGCAGATTATTACGACTCTATTCCTTTATATTATCTATCTTTTTATTCATCCTCTTTATCGCCTCTCCGGCTTCTTTTGACGTATTTATTATATGCGGAGTTAAAAAGAGCATCAGTTCTGTCTTTTCGCTCAGCCTTTGCTCTGATTTAAAAAGAAAACCAAGTATGGGAATATCTCCAAGTATGGGGATTTTATTTTCAATTATACTGGATGAATCGGTAATAATCCCGCCTAATACCATAGTTTCACCGTCTTTTACTCGCACACTGGTAGTAGCTTCCCTGTTATCCAGTACAGGAGCGCCAAAATATGTGGTTTCGGTAATTTTACTTACCGTTTGCTTCAGGTTTAAGGTAACATAATCATCCTGATTAATATGCGGGGTTACTTCAAGAATAGTGCCTACTTTGTTATAATTGTAGGTATAAATAATCTGTCCGCCGGATGTAGTTTGACTTCCTGTTAAAGTGGGAATTTCCTGTCCGACATTTACGGTCGCTTTTGTATTGTCAAGCGTCAATATTCTTGGCGCGGCTTTCACGTCCACCTTTGTCTCTTTCATCAGATTATGCAGAAATACTTTCGTATTATCTTTCAGGAGAGTATAATTAAAAGTCGGAACTTTACCCGCTAATTGCAGGTTGGAGTTTAAGACACCGGAAGAATTATCAAGCCGTCTGCCCGCAAAATCAAGAGGCGCGGAATCAATATTCCATTCTACACCCATCTGAAAATCACCGTTTAGAGTGACATCTACTACCAGCACTTCCACCAACACCTGCCGTTGTATCTGATCCAGTTGTTCAATAGTGTTTTTTATCAAAGCCAGACTTTGAGGAGAGGCAACCGCAATGATTGAATTACTTTTTATTTCATCCACTATTGTTATCTTGTCCGTATCTTGCGGAGCCTGCAGCCCCCTGCTGCCGTAATACATCTGCTGGCTCTGCACGTCTTTCTTGGCGTCAGCAGAAGTTACCCCTCTAAAGACCTCATTAAGGACATCACTTAAGATCTTAGCGTCTCCATACTTTAACCGAAAAACCGAGACGCCTACCGATCTTGTTGAGGCTTTCTCAAGGCTGTCTATTATTTCCAGCATGCTCTTAATATTAGAAAGACTGTTAATAATTATGATACAGTTCGAAGCGTCATTGCTTAAAATCATACCCCATATAGGAGTCAGCGCCGCAAGATCAGTTCTAAGTTTTTCAGCAGTCAGATTTTTCAAAAGCACTATCTGAGAAACAATCTCATCGCCCTCAGAGGAAAGCGCGGGGTCATTATTCACGACTACAGGAATATTTAATTGTTTTATTCCCGATATAGGCACGACCTTTAATACTTCTCCTACAAACAGCGAAGTATACCCTTTTCCCATAAGGACGGAGTCCAGTATTTTAAAGGCCTGTTCCAGCGTCACCTGCCCCTTGCTGTAAACCGTAACATTTCCTGTTGCAGGCCCTATTTTCTTTGTTATATCTGCTTTAGCCTTTTCCTGCTGATTATTATTATAATACATCTGCCTCGACATCAGCTGCTGCTGAGCCGTAATAGACTGCGGATCTTTTATGGTATCCACGGCAACTTCAGCGCCGGTATTAACAATCGTCAAACCGCTGGCTTTTGAAAGAAATTCAAAAAGCTTCCCGATATCCTCGTCTTTAAAAGAAAACCGAACCTGTTTTTTCCAGTCAATTCCCGGAATATCCGAGTATTTTTTATAAGCGACATTAACAAGCCCTATATTCGAACTTGCAGACAGGGAGGTTTCAATAGACTTCTCCCTAGTAACATCCTGGTCAAGAGGCGCGGTAGAAACCATTACCGTCGTCGGGATCTCCTCCTGCATAGATTTTATTATATCCTTCTTCGCGGCGCAAGAAGCAAAAAATACACCGGCAATTATTATTATCAACAACCTTTTCAACATAAATCCCCCTTTAAAAGCAAGCACTAACAACTAAACCCTAAGCTCAAAATAAAATTAACATCTAGATATTTTTCATAGCGCTTTTGCTCTATCTTCTTCTCGGTATTCTATTTATTCGATCTTGAATTTTTTCCTGCTCTTCAGTTATTTTGAGCGACTCCTCAGGAATCCCCCGAGTATTAAACTCTTCTTCCGACGGGATACCCCCGGACCTCAGCGCTTCAGGGGTCTTTTCAACGGCATCCTTGCCGCTTTCCCCGTTTTTAATACTTTCTACAAATTCTTTCGGAAGTGTATCCTCAGCTTTAGTTTCCCCCATAAGCCAAAGTATTTTTTCTTCGCCTATTTTTATTTCGACCCGGTCTTTTCCCCACACAAGCGAAATTTGCCCGGTTTTTCTCAGAGTAACGGCATGTTTTTCTTCTCCACTCTCTTTCTTAAACAGAAGTGTATCCGCCTCACCATCGCTCATCACCGCTGTAAGGGTCCATTTCTCGACTTCCCTGACTTCTTCGGGTTCTTTTATCTTCTCTTTTACCGGTTCGGCCTCTGGTGTTTCCGAGAAAGGATCCCTGTATATGGATTTAAATTTATTCAAACCCGCAATATTTATCTTTGTTTCATTGCCTTTTGCAATCAGGGATACGGTCAACAGACACTCAAGCTGCCTCATCCCGCCATACAAGCCTCCGACAATTGAACTTGCCCGGCAGCTGCTGATCGCAAGACGAGGTAAAGTTTCTTCCGAAAGATACATAAACTTAAGCAAATCATTCGCATTCGCTGTAAATCTTATCTGATAAGCGGGAATCCCTTTGGCCCCCTGAATACCAACAGGTTGATAACTTTTTAACTTATTAATGTCGCTTTTTAATATCAACGCCTCGAGATAATCCAATAAATACGCGATATTTTTATTGCCTGTGTTCTTAATCAGGCTGCCTGGCTCCTCATTATAATTTTTCTTCAAATCAACCAGTTTTACTTCAACATCATTTTTTCGTGTATTCAAAGATACCAGCTCCCTGATTGAAGGCTCAAGCAATCCAAAATAGATGCCAATAATCGAGGCCCCTATCAAAGTAAAAGGAATTAAAATATTTTGTTTAACATCAGTTTCTTTCATTTTTTCACCAGGTTATATTTTTGTTGAATTTTCATCTGAAACTGCACAAGTTGTTTATTGCCGGCTTGAATTTCATTCGCGTAGCCCAACTGCGCATTAAAACCTCTTATTTTATTTAAATCCCTCAGAAACAGCGTTATTTCCCTCCTTGTTTCACTGTTACCTCTTAAAACAATATCCCCTTTATTATCAATATTTATTTCAGACAAAACCAGTTTATTCGGAACCGTCTTAAATATAACCTGCACTGTCTGGCTCCACTGTTTTCCTGACAAAACGCTCAAGGTCGATAACTCTGCTCTTAAACCATCTAACTTCTGTCTTTTACAGCCATTCGTCAGGGTTATAATCAAGAAAAGCGCAAGCAGGGCTGAAATAATTCCATAGGACACTCTTTTTGCAAATCTTATTGCAGACAACTTTTCAGTTTTTTGCGATGTATTCTTGCTCAGATCAAGATTAAGCTTTGAAAATCCAAGTACTACCAAAACCATGCCGATAAGGACATTCCAACCGCTGCCGGAGGCCCCCGAGTTTTTAAGTTCATTCATCAATGCATCCGGGAGTTTTAACTCTTCAATACTTATCCCCTGTATTTTTTTTATACTCTCCGTCAGCTTCTCTTGTTTCCCGCAACTTGAACTCACAATTATCTTTTTCACAGGAGAATTCCCGTGCTCAACAGAATCCAGGGTCTGCTTTATATTTTCTATTATTTCGGTGTTTATTCCCTTCGTTTTAAATCCCCGGCTGGCAATTATTATGTCATTTTCAACAACAATTATATCCGCTCTGTCGCTCCCTTGTTCGAAAATTAACACAGATTCTTTTGTGTAAGACCCGCTTATCCTAAACACTTCATACAAAGCAACAGAAGAAGGAATTATTGATTCCAAAGACATTTCCAAAGTTAAGATATTTTTTGCATATTCATTTATGCTGTCAAAAGAAGTAGCCGCAAACAGGAGCTTGTTTTTATTGTCAATTATTTCAGAATCCCAGGAAACTGTTTCTTTTGCAAAAGGCAGACCCTCCTCAATCTCGCTTGCAATAACCTCGCAAAGACTTTCTTTGCTGTCATTTGATTTATCAAGAATTCTTATTACAGAAAGCTCCCGGGGAAACAACAAGGAAACCTTTTTCTTTTCATTTTTTAAAAAAAGCTCCTTAATATTGCCCCAGGGCCCTTCATAGGCTTTTACAATAGAAAAATCAGATTTATTCTTCTTGACAGCCAGGACCCTTACAGTGTCCCCGTCTATCTGTAAAACCGAGAGATTGTTCTTTTTAAACACTACTCCTCCCACCAGTCTCTTATACAAATTATGTCATGCCCCTCATGCCAGAGTTCAACAACCAGATTCAAGACCACATTTGAAGTACCGACAGCCGCAGTTACCCGCAGTCTGTGTTGCGGAGCACTCCATGTGAAATATTTTACCATATCATCAGAAAAACCTGGTGCTTTATTTCTTATAAAGCTCCTTACTTCATCTCCTCCCTTAAAAGGCCTTCTGCTTATTACTTGTTCCGTAAGCCTTGAAGGCGCGCGAAATTCATCAAAATGCGCTTGCAGTATAACCTTTGAAGCTGTATTTACATTAAGAGAATTGGACCCGGGCAAACCGATAGAATATATGGTAAAATAAGGTATCAGCATAAAGCAATCGTTTACATCAAGATCGCTGACCAACCCGAGTTCTTCAACATGAAGAAAATATCCGTTCTCCCTCCTCCATTTAATAATTGCTCTTGCTTTCCTGTCGCTATCCCCTATTTTTATAAGATTCATGATATTTTTTATTAAAACCTCTGAAGCGGTGTTTAAATTCGCCTTGCTTTTTTCATCTTCTAGGACAACTGAATATGCCCCCTCTCCAAACCGCACGTTCTGATATGAATTATTCAGCTCCTGAAGTCCGGCTTCGGTGCAGAACTGTTCTTTATCACCCTGACTGCGGTGAAAAATAATATCATTCATCCCGGCTTTTGCCACATAAAAGGCCTTAATATGATTTAAGTAATTTTTTACAGCCCTCTGATTAAACTGAATAAATATCACCAGACCTGAAGCCAGCACAATCAAAATAGCGGAAATCCATATTGCCATTATTGATACATATCCGCGTTCACCTTTCATAAGCCACCAATCCCACCTGAGTTTCAAGTTTTACTGTTTGAGGATGGAGCCCCATACTTTGACTCGTTACGGAGAATAAAATACTATGCGGCAATAATCCGCGCGGATTTTTTATCGTCTGTCCCCCCGGATCTTCCGTACTCCAGCTGTTTTTCCATTCCTTATCAGCTCCATTAAAATACGAGATTTTAATTTCTATGATACCGTCCAGCCTTTCTATCTCTTCATTTGCCCAGGGTGAGGCCGCAAAATCCCATTTAACCTTTCTAAAATAACAGACAGGCATATTTTCATCATTTGTCGCAGCCTGATAATACGTTACCCCGGACCGGCTGGACCGCCTCGGAAAATATTCCGGCCAATAATTTGTTACCGGTCTGGAATTTGTTATCATATCCAGGGAGGTTTCATCACCTACCAATTTACAACAACTTCTTTCTGTAGAACCGCTTATCTTCTGTAATTTTTCGTTTACCGGAGTACTCCCCGCAATTGATCTTATATCTTTTGTGAGCATTTTCAGAACGGATCTGGCGCCCTGCAGGGCCTCTGTTTCTTTCCGAACCCTCTCATAAACGGTCAAGCCGGTGCTGAAAGTTTTATAAACCAAAAGAATAATAACGGAAACTATCGCAAAAGTAACCGCAACCTCAATAAGAGTAAAACCTCTATTGTTATTTATCCTGTTCATCAATGTTTCCGGAGTAGGAGATTTGTCTCCAATCCGACGGTTCTCGGATTTTTCTTAACCTCATAATTGACCTTCAGCTTAACGTTTACCAACATGTGAAAATTCGTTGACTTTAAAAAAACGGAGGTCAGATCATATTTATACCCGGGAAAGTCTGGAGAGAAATCCCCTTGCTCGCTTTCTTTATAATCATCCAGACCGCTTACCTCTTCTATTTTTTTCTGCGCCAGAGTTACCGCAATTGACTGTTTTTTCATCTCTTCAAAATTATTCAAGGATGCTGAAAACACATAAAGGACGGAAACAAGCACAATGCTTAATATGCTGACACCGATAAGAGCTTCCAGCAATAAATACCCGTTTTTTTTACAGCATCTCATACGGATACACCTTCACCATCCCTGTGGTACTTGCATAATATATCGTGTACAACTCACCCTTCTGATTCTGCAAAACCAGCTTTCCCTGCTCGGAACTGCCGTCGGGATAAAAAGTGATATAATCTTCCGTCAAGCCCGCGCTTTCCGATGATTCTGCGGATATTGAACCCCTCGTTGTGTTGAAACTTTTTATAAAAATATTGGGCTTCAAAGAATACGCTTTTACCTGTACAGGTTGTTCGTAAATATCGCCGCCTTTAAACATCGCTATTCTATATTTTCCTTCGGAAACATTAATATATATTCTATGATTAAACCCGCTTGTTTCCGCAAGCTCTTTTGCCAGATATGATATTGAGCTTATCTTTGTAACTTCCGAATAAAGCTCGCGGGAGGCCAGAAAATTCCCCAGCCAGACAGAAAAAACGCTGATAATAGAAATAATTATAGAGATCACTACAAGAAGTTCTATTAATGTAAAACCTTTTTTTCTACTCCTGCGACCAATTCGTAATATCAGCATTAAAACCTTCCCCGCCTTCCTGTCCGTCCTTCCCCAAAGAATATATGTCATAAGAACCGGCATTATAAACACCGGGACTCATATAAACATAAGGATTGCCCCAGGGATCTTTGCTTGCTTTTTTCTTTAAATAAGGGCCCTTCCAGTCGAGAGGAATGGGCGGAATATTTGTGATTGCAACAAGAGCATCAAGACCTTGTTCTGTAGTTACATAAAAGCCGTTGTCAGCTTCATACGCATCAAGCGCAACTTCTATAGCGGAGATGTCTGCTTTGGCAGCGGCAACCCTGGCTTCTTCGGTACGTCCTACAAACCGGGGCGCAAGCACTGCCGCCAGGATACCGATGATTACGATAACGGTCAGGATCTCGATGAGAGTGAAACCACGCGAACGTTTGAGACGCATTATTCCTCCTTTAGAACAAACTCGAAGCACTAAATTCGAAACAATTAAAGTGCAAATTCTAAATTCTAAAAACTAAAACGTAAAATAAATCTTTTTTCATTTCTTTATCACTTTTTCTCTTTTTCTTTTTTGTTTCGGATTTCGAATTTGTACTTAAATTTATTTTATAACCGTGCTTAAACTTAATATCGGCAGCAGTACTGCTATCGCCACAAAACCTACAACAACCGCCATTCCAAGAATTATAATCGGCTCCAATACTATAACCACCCGTCTTGCAATTATCTCCATTTCCCTTTCATAAAATGTTGCAATTTGATTCAGTACATCTTCAAGTTTTCCGGTCTCTTCACCTATATTGACCATTTGTACAACCTGTTTAGGAAAGAATACATATTCCTTCAACGCTTTTGACAGGCTGTCCCCTCTCTCCACCCTTTTCGTAATTTCTTTTATATATCCGGATAAAACACTGCTGGAGATTGTTTCCCCCGTTACAGAAAGCGCCTGAAGCAGGGGAACACCGCTCCCTACCGTTACACTTAAGACAAAAGAAAATCTGGACAACAAGGATTTGTGAATAGCATTTCCAAAAAGCGGTGCTTTAAGAATATTTTTATCAAATAAATATTTGCCTTTTTTTGTTTTATAATATTTTATCAATAATATCGTCAGGACGGTAATTATTATTAAAATAAGCCACCAATAACTCATAAAAATATTACTTGTCTTTAACAAAATCAGAGTGGGCCAGGGTAAAGCTTGGTTGAAATCCGAAAAAATGGCTACAAATCGCGGGAGTATAACAGCCAGAATAAAAACCAGCACGGCTGTCCCGACAAGAAGCATCATCAGAGGGTAAATCATCATTGTTACCAGCTTTGATTTGAATTCTTCCTCCCATTCAAGCAGATCCGCATATTTGGCAAGAGCTTTTTCCAGCAGCCCGGTCACTTCTCCGACTTTAACCAGGCTTGCCATAAGGGGCGGGAATACTTTTGGATACTCAGTCAAGCACTGAGAAAAATTAGTTCCGCTTTTTATCTTCTCTTTTATGCTGAAAAGCACCGGTTTAAATTGTGATTCGTCCATTCCGTCATACAGTGTATGAATTGCCTGGTATAAAGGAACCCCCGCGGCGCACATTGTCGCAAGCTGCCTTACAAAAGTACTCAAATCATGCAAGCTGACAGGCCGGATATTCAGCGAGTTTATTTTATTTTTTATAACCTCAATCTGTTTTATTATATTATTCGGCAAATTCATCTTCCTGGGTTACTTTAATAACTTCGTCAACAGTGGTAATTCCACGCCTTACTTTTTCCCATCCGTCTTCACGCAGTGTTCTCATTCCTGAAGCTATCGCTTTGTTCTTAATATCGCTCGTAACGACTCTTGTCATTATCAACTTTTTCAGAGCGTCATTAATCACCATAAGTTCATAAATCCCGGTCCTTCCAAGATACCCCGTATTCAAACATTCATCACAGCCTTTTCCTTCATAAAGTTTTTCTTTTTTGTCATATTTAAACCTGAGATCTCCAAGATATTCTTCATCCGGCGCGTAAGCTTTCTTGCAGGATTTGCATATTACACGGACAAGCCTTTGCGCCAGTACACCGATTACCGAGGAAGCCACAAGATAGGGTTCAATACCCATATCAATAAGCCTGGTTACCGCCCCCGCAGCGTCATTAGTATGAAGGGTCGCAAACACAAGATGGCCGGTTAAAGAAGCCCTGATAGCTATCTCGGCAGTTTCAAGATCTCTTATTTCACCTATCATAATAATATCAGGATCGTGCCTTAAAATATGACGGAGCCCCAAAGCAAAGGAAAGATCAATTTTTGGATTTACCTGTATTTGATTAATTCCGTTCAAGTGGTATTCAACGGGCTCTTCAATAGTTATTATCTTTTTATCCGGAGAATTTATAGTCGATAACGCTGAATATAATGTAGTCGTTTTTCCGCTTCCGGTGGGCCCTGTAACCAGAAGAATACCATGCGGACGGGATATCAGATTCTCAAATACTTTAAGATTATCAGGAAGCATCCCCAGCTGTTCCATGCCGAGTAAAACATTTGCTTTATCCAATATCCGAAGAACCACACCTTCTCCGTAAAGCGTCGGTATCGTAGAAACCCTGCAGTCAATCTGTCTTCCTCCTGCTCTTAGCTCTATGCGGCCGTCCTGCGGCATTCTTCTTTCCGCAATATTCATTTCAGCCATAATCTTTATCCTTGAAACTATGGCAACCCTGAACAGTTTTAACTCGTTAGGAATGGGCACATCCCTTAAAACACCGTCTACTCTGAACCTGACCTTCAGCTCTTTCTCATAAGGTTCAAGATGTATATCGGTTGCTCTTTCTTTTAAAGCCTCAAGAAACAACTGATTAACAAACTGGATTATGGAAGCATCGTGAGCCAGGGCCGTGTCATCTATGGCCTCAACATCTTTAACCCCGGAAACCTTATCAAAAATCGAACCGCTTTCTTCGACCATTTTTGCAACAGTATCCGCGCCTACACCATAATGCTTTTTTATCGCGCCCAATATTTCTGCTTCAGTAATTTCCAAAGGAATGACCGGCTTCCCGAATATCAGACTGATTTCATCCAGAACCTGAAGATTATGCACATCTGAAATACCGGCAATAATAGAACCCTTCTCTTCTTTTATCGGAATTGCCTTAAATTTATTTGCCAGTTTGAGGGGTAGTTTGGCAATCAGGCCGGAATCTATCTCGTAATTTGAAAGTTTATTCACAAAGTATACAACTCTCCTTATTTTTAGGCGCAAAAGACAACAAGAAAGTTTACATTAATATTATACCCCTTTAACCTGATATTGTAAAGCCATGTACCCTTCGGATTACTCGGACACATGGCTTTACCAAACATTTTCAAAGCTTTTAATTTCCGGAACTAATTACAACAAAAAAGCTGCTGCCTTCCCTTTCCACAACAAAAAGAATACCTTCTTTTAAATCAGCGGCTTTCATAGCTTTTTCAAAATCATCTTTATCCTGTATCTTTTTCTTATCCACTTCTTTTATCAGATCCCCCGCTTGTAAATCACCCTTATCCGCCGGACTGTTTTTTTCAACGGCTGTGATAACAACGCCTTTATCATCGGATTTTATGCCGAATTTCTTAGCGGTGTTCACTGCACTTAAATCTTGCACCGATATTCCCACATCTTTATTTCTTATT
>JAZDIO010000002.1:0-2981 GCA_043804965.1 Candidatus Firestoneibacteriota bacterium
CTTCTTCTTAATAAAACCTTTGATTTAAGGTCGCCATTTCGTAAAATTATTATTCTGACGTTAGTAGCCTTTGGTATACTGATAATAAACCGCTATGTAAGGTGTTTTCTGGGAGAAGTTAATTATTTTGAGGGGTTTAAACTTTCCAAAAAGAATGCCCTGCAAATGGCTATTCCTGAATTAGAAAAGGCGAAGGGATTCCAACGGTTGGAAGTTAACAATAATTATGAACTGGCAAATTGTTATGCAAGGACGGGCCAACGCGATAAGGCAATAGCGGCTTATAAGGAAGCTTTGCGAGCAAACGCTGGTTATGACGAGATATATTTCAATATGGCTACTGTGTTGCTGCAGTTCGGGAAAGTGGAGGACGCTATTGAAGAGTATTCACGGACGCTTCATATTAACCCGCTTTCATTGGAGGCATATACAGCCCTGGGAAGCATTTTTCTTCAAACTCCGGATCTTTATGCGGCAGGAGGGGTAAAATTGTTTGAACAATGCCTTTTCCTATTTCCAAAAAACAAGGATGTGTGGAATAACCTGGGATTTCTGTATACAAAGTCCGGCAGGGATCAAGACGCTTTAAATGCATACAATAAAGCCCTTGAGATAGATCCGGATTTCGAACTTGCAAAAAAGAATATTAAGATAACTCTTTTACGGCTCGGCCGCACTGACAACAAACTCGAAACAACAGAGAAATTATTCCAGTCTATTGAAAAGAACGTCGTATCAAAGAACTGGCAGGCAGCACTGGATTCCTGTGAGCGTCTTGTCGCAATGTCGCCCAGGAGTTTCAAAGGCAGGCTTTATCTGGCCAATATTTATTTTACGATTGGAAGGCTTGACGAAGCAATTAATCAATACCACGAGGCATTGAAATTGGA
Source organism: Candidatus Firestoneibacteriota bacterium (assembly GCA_043804965.1). Taxonomy (GTDB): domain Bacteria; phylum Oederibacteriota; class D2-FULL-39-29; order D2-FULL-39-29; family D2-FULL-39-29; genus D2-FULL-39-29. Next base: position 891 of record JAZDIO010000002.1, read on the forward strand.
ACCCGGCAACCCTTCAGCAATAGGGAACCTTGCACTGGCATATTTTGAGAATAAACAATATGATCTGGCCCGTAATGAATTTGCCAGAGTACTCCAGATAGATCCTGAAAACCAAATCGCAAAAGAAAAAGTGGCAGAGCTGAATACAATGCTTAACCGGCGTTAGAGAAGATTTCTTTATAAACAGGGAATAGGGAATAAAGCATGGGAAATAATTCCACTCTCCATGCTTTATCGGAAATTAACCAGTATGTATTACCAGGATAAAATAACTACTCTTAAAGACATTTTTGACGAAGAGCGTATAACAGTCGGCCATGATTTTTTGGCTGTCGGAAACAGGGCTTTCCCTGTTGTTAATGATGTTATCATACTTGTCCCGCCCGCTCAGTACACGGATTTTATAAAAAAGAGTATCTCAAAAGAAAGAATTCCCCGCGTATGCGAAGAAAAGGATAATGAATTTGCGAGGGATATTCAGTTTACTTTTGGTGAAGAATGGAAAAGCTACAGCAGTATATTGCCGGAGCATGAAAAAGAGTTTTGCCAGTATTTTGATATTGTTAATCCGGATACTCTGAATAAATTGCGCGTTTGTGATCTTGGCTGCGGTATGGGAAGATGGAGTTATTTTCTAAAAGCTATCGCGAGCGAAATCATTCTTGTTGATTTTTCGGACTCTATTTTTATTGCAAGAAAGAACCTTGCCGGGGCCGGTAATTGTTTTTTCTTTATGTGTGATTTAAAAAAACTTCCGTTCAGGGATGATTTTGCGGATTTTTTGTTTTCGCTGGGAGTCCTTCACCATTTGCCCGCAAATTGCCTTGATGAAGTCCGTAGTCTAAAAAGGTTTGCCCGTACACTTCATGTTTTTCTATACTATTCTCTGGATAACCGCCCTTTTTACTTCCGCTTTGCCTTGAATATGGTTACTGCGGCCAGGAAAAAACTATGCAGAATCGAAAACAGGTATTTTAGAAAGGGGTTTTCACTTGCGGGTGCATACCTGTTGTATATGCCGCTGATACTGCTGGGGCATATGCTCAAGCCATTTAAATTAAGCAGGTACGTGCCGCTTTATGAGTTTTACCACGCTAAAAGCGCAAAACGCATTGAGCAGGATGTTTACGACAGGTTCTTTACCGCCATTGAACAGAGAGTATCAAAAAAGGATATTTTAACTTTAGAAGATTCATTTTCGGAAGTAAAGATATCGGATAATTTACCTTATTGGCATTTCGTTTGTAAAAGATAGTAATCCTGTTAGCCTCCCCTGAAATTAACAAGGTTTTCCACCGATTTAAAATTGTCCACAAAAATAGATGACGGGAATCTCATGAGGCTAAAAATTTTTTTACCAGGTAAAGGGTACAGGAAGGTGATAAGGGCGGCGGCAAAACTGTTTTCCTTTTGTTGCCGTAACAACGGTTTATCCCGGTGGCCGGCTCAAAAGAAATGGAAACTCTTGTTTCAACAGTAATTGAGGAGCAGATAAGCTCTATTTGCGGTTTAAAGAATGTAAGATCCATAAGCCAGGAAGGAGTTTCAATAGTTTTCGGAGAGTTTACTCTTGATACGGATCCGATTAACCGGAGACGATCTCGGAAATTAGTTTTAATTCCTTGACAAGTCAATACTAAAGATATACCATATAATCAGAAAGAGACATTGGATAGAGAGGGTCTTATGAAGGTGCCCTATATTCAATATAATCAAATAGAGTTTTAAACCACGTAGGAGGATACCGATGTGGTTTTTTTATTTTAAATAAAAGAAAGGAGGGAAACATATGTCAATCAATTCTTCTTCTGAAGTAATAAGGGAATATGTTTCGGTCAACGGAGAGTTTGTCTTCTATAGCAATGGCAGGGAAATTGCGAAAGAATGCAGGGATGGGGAAGGCAACATAAAGTTAGAGGGTGAGATACCTGACGGCATTGTAAAAACATACTATAAAGACGATAAAGGCAGTGCAAGCCATATGCTGTTTGCAGAATGGAATTATAAAGACGGAAAATTAGAGGGCATTAGCAAAATATACCTGGAAAATGGCCAGGTAGAGGAAGAACTCAGCTATAATAACGGAAAAAT
>JAZDIO010000003.1:0-5302 GCA_043804965.1 Candidatus Firestoneibacteriota bacterium
TTGCAGCGGCTTCAAAGGCTGACTTTAAAGTTGTAAATAATCATAACGGAAAAAATTATTTTACTTCTATCAGAGTCGGTAAACCTGAAGAGTATGAAGATGCAATAGAAAGAGACCTGGATTGCTTAAGGGCTGTAGGTATACCGGTTAGAAGCAGGAAGGTTAAGATATGGCTTTCTAAAGATGAATCGATTGACATCCAAAAGCTTGGTTTTTCAGTACGTAATAAAGATAAAATAATAGGAATCAGTGTTTCTGCGAGCAGGCAGAATAAGATGTGGTTTAAAGAGCGATTTGCGGAACTGGCTGATAAATTGATAGAGGATTATCACTTTAAGGTGATATATATTGAAGATCCTGGGAATCCTGAAACCTTGAAACAAATTGTCAGGTTAATGAAGAGTAAGCCTTTTACAATTTGCGAGCGAAACCTAAGAAAAGTTATAGCTCTTATTTCAGGTTTTGATCTTTTCATCGGCAATGATTCGGGATTGCTTCATGCTGCTGTTGCTCTTGGAATCCCGTCGATCTCCATTGTCGGCCCCGAAGAGCCTAAAATATTTAATCCGTACAGTTCCAGGGATAAACATTATACACTAAGCGCGGATGTGGATTGTAAACCTTGTTGGAAAAATGCTTGCAGTAGGCCTCTGTGTCTGGAGGCTATATCCGTGAATCAGGTGCTTCAGTCTGTTGTAAAGGCGGTTAAATGACTAAAATCAGCGCGGTTATTATAACCAAGAATGAAGAATCTAATATTATTGACTGTCTTCAGACGCTTGACTTTGCGGATGAAGTTATTATTGTTGATTCCGAGAGTAATGATAAAACAATCAGTCTTGCAAAAAGCTATACAAACAAAATATATACCAGAAAATGGAATGGTTACGCTGCTCAGAAAAACTATGGTATCTCAAGAGCAAAAAATGAATGGATATTAAGCCTAGACGCCGATGAAAGAATATCTGAAGAGCTGAAGCGCGAGATTAAATCCTTAAAATTTGATTATGAAGGTTATCTTTTGCCGATAAAAAATTATTTTTTGGGAAAATGGCTGAAGTACGGAGGTCAATACCCTGACCATCACCTGAGGCTGTTTAAAAAAAGTAAAGGCAGGTTCTCATATGGCATTAAAGAAGTACACGAAACGGTGAATATGGATAAAGACATGGTTGTTAAACTAAGAACCCCGGTATTGCATTACTCTTATAACTCGGTATCTGCCTATTTTCATAAGTTCAACTTGTATACATATCTTGAAGCTTCTGGCAGATTTTGCAGGAGAAAAAAACCAAGCTGGTACGGGATCTTTATCAGGCCTGCGACGAGATTTTTTAAATATTATTTTGTAAAATTAGGATTTCTGGACGGAATAAGGGGCCTGCTGTTTCACTCTTTCTCGGCAGTTTACGTTTTTGCTTCCGAGCTAAAACTCTTTGAAATATATAAGTTTGATAAAAAGGAAATAAGATGGAAAAGTTGAAATATCTGCCTGTTTTAATGTATCATCATATTATAGATAAAAGCCTGGCAAAAAGCTGGAATAACTTCTGTGTTGAGCCTGTGCAGTTTGAGAAACAAATGGATCTGCTGGTTAGACTAAGATACGACTGTTTAAATTTTGAAGACTTAGACAATATACTTAAAGGCCGGAAAAAATGCCCTGATAAACCGGTTATTATTACTTTTGACGATGCGTATTCAGAAACCATTAACAATGTTATACCGCTGCTTGCTTTAAGAAACCTTAAAAGTGTTTTTTCGGTCGTTACCGGATGTATCGGAAAACAGAGCAGCTGGGAAATCGAAGGTTCCGAGTACCCTGTTGTAACCGAAGAACAGATTAAAAAAAATATCGGCCCGTTAGTATCCTTTGAGTCTCATACTGAAAAGCACGCATGCCTTACAAGTCATAGCGCGCAAGAAGTGGAAAAAGAACTGACGGGTTCAAAGATAACTTTGGAAAGCCTTACCGGGCAAAAAGTACGGGCTGTTTTTTATCCTTATGGAAGTTATAATGAAAATATAAAAAGTTTATCGGCCGGAGCGGGTTATTCCTTCGGAGTTGCAATAGCCTCCTCTAAACGGACTGTTATACAGGATCTTTATGAAATACGCAGAGTGTTTATAAAACCGTCCGACAGTCTCTCTGCTTTTAAAAGAAAAATAACGCCCTGGTATCTCTGGTTCAGGGGGATTAAGGAAGCCCGGCGGGTAGGCCGAAGATTATGAAGGAGCAAGAGTGAATAAAACAGGAGTATTTCTTGACAGGGACGGGACTTTAAATGTTGAAAAAGAATATTTGTCGGATCCTTCCGGATTAGAGCTAATTCCGGGAGCTGCAAAAGCGGTAAAGGAACTGAATAAACTGAACCTGCCTGTGATTGTTGTTACAAATCAGTCAGGTATAGGACGAGGCAAGTTCACATTAAAAATACTCATGGATATTCAAAATAAGCTTGTTGAAATGCTTAAAACCGGGGCTGGTGCCAGGATAGATGCTTTTTACTATTGTCCGCATTTGCCTGAGGATGCCTGTAACTGCAGAAAACCTAAGCTGGGGATGGTGGAAAAAGCGGCCTCTGAAATAGGCGTTGATCCCGGGCAGTCCTACTTTATCGGGGATAAACTTGCGGATATAGAACTTGGAAAAAATGCGGGCGGCAAGACAATTCTTGTTTTAACCGGTTACGGTAAAGATGAAAAAGCCAAAATGAAAAAGGCGCCGGATCATATTGCGGATAATATATCTGCCGCCGTTGAATGGATTAAAAAGGATATAGTATTAAATGAGAAGCTTTAAACCGGAAGAAATAAAACGAATATTATTTGTAAGGCTGCGTTTTATCGGGGATGTGATAATTTCTACTTCAGTAATCAGCGATTTGAGAAAAAAATATCCCAATATTAAATTAGACTATTTGGCGGAAAAGATGCCGCTTAAAATGCTGGAAAACAATCCGGATATAAATGAACTTGTAGAAGCTGAAAAAGGTAATATTATTGTTTTTATTAAAACTATACTTAAGATAAGAAAAAAGCGTTATGACGCTGTTATTGATGTGTTTGGGAATCCCAGAAGCGCTTTGCTGACATATTTCTCCGGGGCAAAATATAAAATCGGCTGGAATATAAAGGGAAGGTCTTTTTGTTATAACACGATTATACAAAGAAGAGATGTGCTTGATCCTTCCGTTAAAAGCGACTGCCTAGATGCCTATGAAGATGCAGTCAGGTTATTTGGAATAGAGAAAAGCGGAAGAAAAACAAAACTTTATTTATCGGGAAGTGAACTTGATTTCGGCGAGGGGTTTAAAAAGGAGAAATTATTGAAGGATCAGTCAGTAATCATCGGAATTCAACCCGGGTGCCGAAGAGGAGAGTCTCTCACCTGGCCAAAAGAAAAATACGCTGAACTCGCTGACAGATTAATAGTCTCAGGTTTCAAGGTTCTCATTTTTGGCGGTCCGGCCGATAAAAATACGAATGCCTTTGTATTGAATAAGATGAAAAACAGCCCCATTATCGTAGAGACCCGCGGAATCAGGGAAGATCTTGCTGTAATGAATATATGTTCCTGTTTTGTCACTAATAATCACGGTCCTGTTCATATGGCTGCAGCTTTAAATGTTCCCACCGTAGGACTTTACAGGCCTGATGAGGTGTTTTTATGGTTTCCTTATAGGAATGACAGAAGTAAGGTGCTTTACAACATTTCAATCTGCGGAGAATGTATGGGGTCTGGTTGTCAAAATATAAAATGCATTACAGATCCAAAAGTTGAAGAAGTGTACTCTGCAGTGCTTGAACTTATAAATAAAAAAGATGGAGGAGGTCATTGAAAGTAATCAGTAAGCAGGACATAAAAAAAATCCTGATAATACGCTTTAAGGGGCTCGGTGATATTATGCTTTCAATGCCTGCTGTTAAAGCATTGAAGAAAAGTTATCCTTCCGCCAGTATATCAATGCTTATAAACAGGGAAGCTGAACAGATTGTATCAGGGATTACGTACGTTGATGAGATAATGCTTCATAACAGGATGATTCATGGCGGTATTAGCGGCAGTATCCGGCTTATATCTGAAATCAGGAAAAAAAAATTTGATCTGGTTCTGGATCTTTATGGTAATCCGCGGAGCGCACTGATAACAATTTTAAGTAAAGCTAAATACAGGGTTGGGACAAACCATAGAATAAGGCAAAAAGCTTACAATATTAAAGTACCGGGTCCTGAAGAAATAATTTATGGAGCAAAAGTTCACCTTCTTGCGGCGCAGGCAGCCGGAGCAGATATTTCGGAGAGTGATACGGCTCTGGACCTGAATATTCCGGCTGAAGCAAAAGAAAGCATGGATAGTTATTTTTTTAAAAACAACATAAAGAAAGGCGAGCTGATAGGTGTAAATCCTTTTGCAAACTGGGATACTAAGTCGTGGGGAAAGAAGAAATTCGCTGAAGTTGCTGATAAACTGATAGAATCCGGGAAAAAGGTTATTGTTTTATGTGGGCCGGGAGAGGATAAATCCGGTTTTGCCGGTTTGATGAGGAATAAACCTTTAATTGCGCCGGAGACGAATATTAAACGGCTGGCATATTTGCTGCAAAACCTGAAAGCGGTGTTAACAAATGACACGGTTGTTAAACACCTTGCGGTAGCGGTTAAAACACCGACGTTTACCATATATGGAGCAACAAATCCGAAAGCATGGGAACCGGAAGGAAACCCTATGCATAGGTTTATTACCTCCAGTAAGGATTGTGTGCCTTGCGATCGAACGGAATGCGATGATTTTATATGTATGGACAGTATTACTCCTGAAATAGTCCTTGAAGGATTAAAAAAGCTGATCTAAAATTACCACAAAATTACCCGAGTACTTGACAAATATTAATATGTTTGTTATAATGGAAACTGAGAAAACCAATATAGTTTCCGGAGTATATAGTGAATATAAAAGAGAGAATATTGATAAATTCCAGAGAGTTGTTTATTTCTTCAGGATTTTCGAGTATTACAATGGACGATATTGCGGCGGAACTTTCCATGAGTAAAAAAACTCTTTATAAATATTTCCCAAATAAAGAATCATTACTTAAAGAAGCAATTATGTCTCAAATGTCTATAATGGAAAACAGAGTGAAAAGCGTTATTCAAAACAAAGATTTAGAGATAATGGAAAAGTTTAAAAGGATATCAGAAATGGTTATTTCCTATATCTCAAAACTAAGCCCTGCTTTCTTTAGGGACATAAAGAAAACTGCTCCTGAAATATGGAACGATATTAACAATGAAAGGAAGA
>JAZDIO010000004.1:0-2046 GCA_043804965.1 Candidatus Firestoneibacteriota bacterium
CCCTGTCAAGCGCCCTGACAATATCAAGATCGGAAACACTTTGACTTATACGATTATTTACAATATCTTTTGCCTGAAAAGGAAAAGTCGAAACAAGATTTAAAATCGGAAGTTTAATACCATTTTTCCGCAGGGTAATCGCTTCAGAAATATCTCCAATCCCGAGACTTTCAACCCCGCCCTTTTGAAGAGCCGCAGCAACCGGAATAAGCCCGTGCCCATAAGCGTTATCCTTGATAACCGCGCATATTTTAACGCCTTTGCCCAGCTTTCTCCGCGCTTCCTTTATATTATGGAGAATAGCCTTTATATCTACTTCAACCCAGGTCATATCCATAGACGTTTATTATAGCAGAAACAGAAGGTTTGTGAACAGAATTTTTCTTGACCGGCAGTTAAGTGAACCTGTCAATTTGCATTGACAGAAAAAGATAATTTACAAGTACGGGTTGGCCTTCGGTAAAACGAGCTTTTTCCTGCAGGAGATATAAGTTTTTTTACCTTACACTCACAGTTTTTTACCGGAGGCAATTTCGTATATGTGCGCAAAATCTTCGCGGAACATTTTATCTCCGCTCGGGAGTTCGATATGATCCTTTCCTCCGCTGTAAACTTCCATGACCGTGCCGGCCATTTTTTCTATCAATTCATCCGTTATACCGGTAAGCTTTGTTTTAACGGAGAGCTGCTGAAGCCAGGTTTCCATGCCCGGGGAAGCCGTCTTGCTCCCAAATACTTTCTCGCTGAAAAGATTTAATCTGAAGGCAAAAAATTCGTATTTTTTCATATACTTCATCCACGCAGGAAGAAGGCACGAAAGCCCTTCGCTGTGCTGCACATCCGTCCAGGCGGATAAACAATGTTCCATCCAGTGCAAATACGCTTTTCCGTTCCAAGCCATCTGCCTGAAAGGCGAGCAGGCAATAGTACCGGCATAACTCATAAGCCCCCGATAATTCGGATCCTGCGGATTAACCATAGCCTTCGGTGTATTTTCTAGGGCTTTAAGCATAATATCTTCCGCCATTCTGTCTTTTAACTGAGCTTCTTTAACATTCGTAAGATACGGTTCCAGCAGATGACAGACAATATCCACTCCGGAATATGCTGTTTGTTCTTTTGTAAGAGAATAGGTGAGCTCCGGATCTATTATTGAAATTGTCGGAAAGAGATTATTATCCATAAGATGGACTTTTTGTTTTAACTCCAGGTTGGTTATCACGGCCGTAGGATTTCCTTCCGAACCCGTGGCAGGAAGCGTTGGAATCATCAGCATCGGCAGAGGTTTAACATTTATTTTGTATTTTTTTTTCGAGCAATGAATAAAATCCCAAACAGACACATTCTTTTCGCATTTTGCGATGAGCGCTATACCTTTTGCGGCGTCCATAGCGCTTCCCCCGCCCAAGCCTATTATAAAATCACAGCCCAAAGATTTTGCGCGCCTTCCGCCTTCATCAATGGTCGAAGATCTCGGATTTGTTTCCGCTTTATCAAAAATTTCAAATTGGATACCGCTGCTTTTCAGCTGTCCGGTCAGATTATCCAGATATCCCAGTTTTTTTACAGCGTTTTTTCCGGTAACAATAAACGCTTTTTTACCGAGAAGCCCTGCTTCCGCTCCCGTTCTCTTAAACTCTCCGGGTCCAAAAATAAATTTCACAGGCCAATACATCTCAAATTTCAGCATATAAACCTCCGAATATCCGGTTTTAAATATACTCCAGCAGAAAACCGCTAAAAGCAACGACTAATAACGCGGGGCGCTTGGCAGGGCTTTTTCATATTTCCTCAGAATATTTCTTTCCTCATTGAAACTATCTTTCTCATTGCTTCAAAATATACCACCAGCACCAAAAATATCATTATGACCGAAAGACCTGCATTCAGATAATTTTTCTTCGGCAGGTAATTAACATATATATTCATGGCGCCGGCTGTAATCGTAGTAACAAACATGAAAAGAGACGGGAGAAAGGTAATTAAGGCATATTTCCAGTTCTTGGTCGCGGAAAGAATATAGACCGTACCGAAGGCCAGGGCCAC
>JAZDIO010000005.1:0-10578 GCA_043804965.1 Candidatus Firestoneibacteriota bacterium
GCGTTTGCCGGAAAAATGGAAAAAGAAAAAGGACCGGTAAGCAAAGTGCTCAGGGGAGTACTTGTTTCCATCCCGTTAATAATTGTCTTTGTGCTTCTGTTTTCTTCCGCCGATCCGGTATTTAAGGAGTACGTTGAAAAGATAATAAAGATTAACTGGAACTTTGAACTGGTCTTGAGGATACTTGTGATTATAATAACATTTTATTTTTTCTCGGCTTACATCTGGTACTCCAACTCCAAAACAACTTGTACGGTCTCTGCCGGAACTCTTACTCCGAAAAGGGAGCTTGAAGAAATAACGACATTTACCGTTCTTATCCTCCTTAACATCCTGTTCGCTGCTTTTATCTTCTTCCAGTTGAAATACCTTTTTGGCGGGGAGAGTGTGATCAGAAACTTGGCGATAACTTACGCGGATTACGCGCATAAGGGCTTCCTTGAATTCTGGGTCACGGTTGTTCTCGTTTCCGTAATAGTTGTTGTTTCCAGATATAAACTTATCGAAGAAAAATACAAAGGCCTGGTCGGCTGGGCGCAGGTCGCGCTCTTGCTTCAGACAATAGTCATCATCGCCTCGGCCGGAAAAGAATACTTGTATATGAAGAGGCCTACGGCTATACATATTTGAGGATACTGGTCGGCTTGTTCCTCATCTGGATGGCTGTCGTGTTTGTCCTATTCGTAATCGCAGTCCTGAAGAAAAAAGACCTCGGCTGGCTTGCCTCACAGGCGCTTTTTACCGCCGGCATCTTCCTTGTCTTTGTAAGCACGATCAGTTTTGACAGGTACATCGCAAAAGCTAATGTCGACAGGTATCTTATAAACGGCAAAGAAATAGACACGAGCTATCTCCGGGGCCTTTCCACCGACATCTACCCCGAAGTCATCCGGCTCAGCGAAAATTCCACAGACCCCGAGGTAAAACTCCAGGCTGAAAAACTCCTTGAGCGCCTCCGGGCCTCTTCAGAGAAGTCCAAATCCTTCTGGGGGTCATACAACGTGTCCAGCTATAAGGCGGGAAAATAGAATAATGCAGCATTACTACATTACTTGACAACTGTATTACCATGTAGTATAATGTCAATAGAGGTGATAATATGCTTGTGAAAAAGACTTATAAGAACCAGATAACGCTTCCGAAAGCGCTTTCTGACAGATTCCCGGGGGTCGATTACTTTGAGGCAAATGAAAATGAAACAGGTTATATTGTTCTAAAGCCCGTGAAAATGATGCCTTCAAAGGAATCAAACGCTGAGATAATCAAAACCAAGATAGCAAAATTGGGCATTGAACAAAAAGATATTGAAAAGGCAATTGAATGGGCAAGAAAAAAATAACGCCTGCTTGTACACATATATCTGAGAAGAAAAAAGTAGTAATAGACACCAATGTTTTTGTATCTGCTGTGCTTTTTTGCGGCAAACTAGAGATTATTGTTCAGAATTGGAAAAACGGAGCTTTTGATTTCCTTCTCTCCAAAGAGGTTTTAAATGAATATATAAGGGTCCTCCAATATCCCAAGTTTAAACTAAAGCCAAAAGAAATTAAGGGAATTATAGATGATGAACTCCTGCCTTATATAACACCTATTATAACGCATTCCAATGTTAAAGTAGTAAAAAACGATCCTTCTGATGACAAGTTCTTTTCTTTTGCTGTTGACGGTGCAGCGGACCTGATAGTCAGCGGGGACATGCATATTATTTCGATAAAAAAGTACAAAGGAATAGAAACGCTAAGTGCTAGGACTTTCATTGAAAGGCTGTGTAATTGACGCTCCCAAAACCTGTCACTGCAATCAATTCTAAAAACAACTTAACCTTGAAAATATATGGTATTTATCGTATTTGGGTCCATAATAGCGGTTGTTTTTAGCCCTTCAAACGGATATAATATTATTTATGACTGATAAAATACAGATATTATGAACCGGATAATTGCTTAAAAGTCCGGTCAATTATCAGCATAAAAAGCTCGAAAAGGTCGTGTCCGGTATAAATATGATTAAAAGCCTGAAGGAAATATGGCAATACAGAGAACTAATGGCGGGCCTTGTTCAAAAGGACGTCAAGCTTCGCTACAAACAGACGCTCCTGGGTATAGCCTGGGCGGTCTTTTCGCCGCTTACCATGATGCTTATCTTCTCATTTGTTTTTAACCGTATGGCGCCTATTCCGACCGGAAAAATCCCCTACCCGCTTTTTGTTTATTGCGGATTGGTAGCCTGGTATCTTTTTGCGAACAGCTTGTCTTCTTCAGTTCCGGTGCTGGTCAGCAATTCCAGCCTGGTTACCAAGGTATATTTTCCGAGGGAGGTTTTCCCTCTTTCTTTGGTCTTCTCCAAGCTGGTTGATTTTTTTATCGCTTTGGCTATACTCTTTATACTCCTGCCCTTCTTCGGCATTAAGTTTACGCTTGCATTGTTCTGGCTTCCCGTTATACTTATTGTACAGCTGGCGTTCACCTCGGGTATGGCCCTCTTGCTCTCGATGGGCAACCTTTTTTTCAGGGATGTTAAATATATCTTTGACTCTGTCATCATACTCTGGATGTTTGCGACTTCGGTTATCTACCCGATAAAGAGCGCAAACCCGGCAATTAATAATTTGCTGGCCCTAAATCCCATGATACCCGTTATTGATGCTTACAGAAACGTTATTTTCGATGGCGCCCTGCTTAATGCCGGGCCGTTCCTGGCGGCTGCAACAATAGCTTTTCTGGTGCTATTAGTCGGGCTCGGTTTATTTCACAAGATGGAATATCTTTTTGCGGAAAGAATATAAATGAAAAATGTGATAGAATTTAACGGTGTGTCAAAAAAGCTTATAAAGGGAGAGAAACTCACGAGCCTTCGTGATGTATTCTCCTGCTTTTTTAGCCGGCTTTTAGGGCGTTCAAGTTCAGAGAACCCTGATGCTTTTTGGGCGCTTAAAGGCATTGACCTTAAGGTAAAGCCGGGCGAAGCGCTCGGCATAATAGGGGAGAACGGCGCCGGCAAGACAACGATGCTTAAGCTTATTGCGGGCATCATGAGGCCCAACGAGGGAGAGCTCCTGGTTTCAGGAAGGGTTGCCTCTCTGATAGAATTAGGAGCCGGTTTTCACCCCGACCTTACAGGGAGGGAGAATATCTACCTTTGCGGTTCCATCATGGGGATGAAAAAATCAAAAATAACTTCCGCTTTTTCCTCCATAGCAGGATTTGCGGGGATAGGGGAGTTTCTGGATACTCCCGTGAAGCGGTACTCCATGGGCATGTTTGTCCGCCTCGGTTTTTCTGTTGTGATGCATTTGGATACCGATATTATGCTGATTGACGAGGTCCTTGCGGTGGGAGACCTTAACTTCCAGGCAAAATGCAGGGAGGCGCTTGACCGGTTTAAGGAACAGGGCAAAACCATCATTTTTGTTTCGCATGATATGGGAAGCGTTATCAATCTTTGCACAAAGGTTGTCTGGCTCAGCAAGGGCAGGATTATGGAGGCCGGGGAGCCGCAAAAGGTCGTCAACTCGTATATCAATCATTCTGAAAAAGTTGGAGAAGGCGCCGGAGGGCTTGTTGCCGACCGGGAATGGCTTACTAATTATGACCCGGGAAAGTTTGTAAAGGAGCCCCGGGGGATTGCGTGGGCTCCCGATGGCCGCCTGCTGGCGGCATCCCTGCAGGGACACTGTGTTGCGGTATTTTCAGGAGAAGGAAAGTTCCTGGGCGCCGTCGGGGAAAAGGGAATAGGGGAAGGCAAAATCTATTCACCGGCCGGCATCGCTGTAAGCGGCAGTAAGGTGTTTGTGTCGGATGTTTCAAACGGCTGCGTGCTTAAATACGATTCCGAGGGTTCTTACCTCGGAGTCATAAAAGGTGTGTTTTCCGAACCGTTTGGAGTTTACTCCGGCGGAGACGGCGGCCTCATTGTGACAGACAGGAAACTGCATAAGGTCTTTGAGCTTTCGTGCGACGGGCGGGTTGTAAATGTTATAGGGAGTAAGGGTTCCGGCAACGGAGAGTTCAATTTTCCGATTTCTGCGGCCCTGGACGGGGAGGGTTTTCTTTATGTGAGCGATCTTAATAACCACAGGGTGCAGGTTTTTGACAAAGACCGAAAATTCACAGGTTCCTTCGGCGGTTACGGTTCTGCTGCGGGAGAATTCAACGGCCCTCACGATATTGTTATAGAGGGAAAAAGCCTTTTCATTGCAGATCACATTAACAAACGTATAAAAAAATATAATATATCGGGTATTCCCGGCAAGCCGGAGCTTGAAGTTATTTTTAACCTTGAGCGGTCAATGCTGCCCTGCGGAATAGCGTGCGGGGAAAAGCACGAGCTTTATGTTTCTTTCGGAGGTACGGCTTTTATCGGAAAATACACTTTTTCGGGGCAGATGTGAAGTTAAAAACAGCGATCGTAGTGCTTGTTGAGCAAAGGCCGGGTTTTCCCGGATATGTCGCAGGTTTGCTCAAAGGCCGGAAAAAAGAAACGTTACTTAACCGTCTGTTTAAAAAGTTTACCGCGCGGGAAAATATTTTTGTCGTGCTTCCCGATAAGGTAAAAGCAGCCCCGTATATAAAAAGCGCAGCGGTGAAATTTGGCGCTGCGGTGGTTGCTGAAAGTGCGTTGCCTGCCGCATTGGACAGCGCGGGTTTTAAGGTTGTCGCGGTACTCAGCCAAAATAATGATATATTTTCACCGGGGCTCCTTGAGGGAATGATTGCGAAGTTAAGCTCGGAAGGGCTTGACCACGTTTTTTTTAAGCCCGTATTTGGAATACCCTATAACGTTGCGGAGCTTCATGTGGCGAGAACGGAGTTCCTGAGGAAAACCGGACTGCGCCGCTTGCGTGAAGCCCGGGGATTTTATGGCGAGTATGCCGCAGAAAACCACGGAGGTAACTCCGGGGATGAATGCGGCATGAATAATGATTTGAATTCCATTCGCCGAAACTTTGGACGTAAGTCCGCAGAGGTTTATTATGAGTTGGAACTTGCGGATAAAAGGTGGCTCTTCGGAGAGGTTGCGAGGCAGGTTTCGCCGTATCCCAGAATAGTGGCTATTGAACCGACTAACCTCTGCAATTTGAAATGTACGATGTGTCCGGTCCACGCTTCCCGGGTTAAAGAGAAGCCAAGAGCTTCCGGGATGATGGAGTTCGGGCTTTTCAAAAAGATTATCAGACAGCTTCCCAGGAAGCGGGATGTTAACCTTGTGCTTCACGGTTACGGGGAGCCTCTGTTACATCCAAAGCTTGTTGAAATGGTGAGTTATGCCAAGAAAGCCGGGGTAGCGGATGTTCAGTTTGCGACAAACGGGATGCTTTTAACCCGGGAAAAGTCCAAGGCGCTGATAGCGGCCGGATTGGACCGGCTTGACGTGAGTTTGGACGGGTTTTCCAAAAAAATATTTGAAAAAATAAGGGCCGGAGCAAAATTTAATACGGTCACGGAAAACATAAGGCAATTCATCCTTCTGAAAGGGAAAAGAAAAAAACCGGCTTTGAATATACGGCTGGTAAGGCAGAAACAGAATGACAGGAGTGTCGGACGCTTTATTAAGTACTGGCTTAAGCGGGCGGACACGGTTACTGTAGACGAATGTCACGATGAGGGTTCTCTTAAGAAAGTCTGCCGGAACAGGTTTCCCTGCCCTGCTCTGCGTTTACTTATGGAAATATACTGGGACGGAACAGTCGTGCTTTGCAACATGGATGCGTTCGGGAAAAATAAACTTGGAAACCTGAAAAAAGAGAGTCTTCTTGCTCTCTGGAACGGGAAACGTATTAATGCTGTCAGAAAAAATCATGAAAGGCTGAACTTTGTAAGCCCGGGTATCTGCAAAAAGTGCGGTTGGTGGCAGTGTTTTGATACCTGGACAAGCTGTAAAACCGGGGGCCTGACCTGCCTGAAAAATCCGGTTACGGCTATCTGGAAAAAGGATTGTAAAATAAATGAAACCTGAAATTTCGGTGATAATCCCGACACTTGGGAATAGAGACACGCTCGAGCTGGTGCTTAAAGCTTTGGCCGGCTGCATTCAAAAGCCGGGAAGCGTTGAGGTTTTGATCGCGGACAACACGCCTGACGGACATTTTGCGGCAGGGGCAAGACAACGGGTCCTTCCGGAGTCAGAGAGGGTTGTAAGCTGTCCTAAGCCCGGGGCGGCCTCTGCCAGGAATAAAGGCGCGGCAGAAGCTTCTGGCCGGTATCTGCTCTTTCTGGATGATGATGTGGTTCCGAAGGCAGGACTTATAGAGGCGCATCTGAACTGCTTAAAGAATGTTTCCGGCAGAATCAGCATGGGCAAGCTTCTTCCGGCAGAGTATGTTAAAAATTCTATCTTCGGGGAGTTTTCTATTTACAGATTATTTCCGGATTACCGGAAGTTTAAAGAAGGACTGGCTCTGTCTTGCCAGCATTTCAACTCGGCGAATTTTATGGTTAAAAAAGAGGATTTTCTTGGTTCCGGGGGTTTTGATGAAGGTTTTGACTGCTACGGTTGGGAGGACGTGGAATTCGGCAGGCGTATCTTAAAGAACGGTAGGGTTACGGTGTTCTGCGATCAAGCGCTTGCCGTTCATTATGTTGACAGTTCTCTGGCCGGTTATCTGAAGAAAATGAAGCTTATGGGAATCTCGGCTGTCAGGCTTGTAAAAAACCATCCTGAACTTTCCAAGCTCATAAATATCCTTAATTATGACAGCGACCGGGGGGTGTTCAGGTATAATATAACGGAAATAACGAAGTTGGAGTTGGAAGAAAACGGGGCGCTGAAAGCCTGCCGTGAGTTCACGGCGGCGGCGGAACAGAATGCGGGGGAATTGCGGAAACTTTATAATTTTACGGTCATGCAGGAACTTGTTTTTGAATGCTACGCGCTGTTGTTGCGCCATGAGTACCTCTCGGGTCTTAAGGAAGCGTTTTTCAGCTTGTCTTCCGCCGAAAGAGAAGGTGTAACAGCCTCTTTTGAGAATTTTAAGGTCGAGAAGCAGTGCAGCCTTAAGGAAGAAGCGGCGGCGTTAAGAGGAGTTATTGAATATCAAGATAAACATCCTGTAAAACATCTTTTAGGGCGTTTAAAAGAAAAATACAGCCGGAGGCAAAAAGCAGAATGAAAGCGTTACTGGTGGACGCGAGTATAACCGCATGCGGTTTTAAGAGTTACAGAACCGGGGAGTTGATGGAGTCAAGCTGGATACACCACGGGCTCTGCTCTATCAGCGCGTATGCCAAACAGGCGGGATACGAGGTTTCTTTTATCGACCTGCGCCTGCTTGCGGGCTTTGAAGAGTTTAAATCGGAAATAAAAAAAAGAAATCCGGCAGCTGTCGGGCTCAGTATGATGAGCGTTGATTTTAACGCGGTGATGAAATGCGCGGACCTGATTAAGGAAGTTGACAGGTCTATCAAGGTAATTGTCGGAGGCCCGCATCCTTCCATAAATGCGAACGAGGTAAGCGTTAATCCGAATATTGACCACATCGTACTCGGGGAAGGCGAGATAACTTTTACCGAAATACTGAACGGCCTTTCTGCCGGGAAACCTTTGGAACGGGTTATCCGCGGCGTTCCCCCGGTCTTGGATAAAATACCGTTCGCGGATCGTGAACTTTACAGCGGGCCTGAAGCTCCTATTCTTGCGGAACTGCCGGAGCCCTTTATGACCGTGATTGCGGCGAGAGGGTGTATCTATAACTGTAGTTTCTGCCAGCCGGCCGAAAAGATAATCTTTGGCAAAGGGTTAAGGCGCCGCAGTGTGCAGAGCCTTATAGCAGAGCTTGAAGTGCTCCGCAAAAAATACGGCCTAAAAAGCCTTATGATTCATGATGATTGCTTCACCGAGGATATGGAATATGTTGCGGAGTTTTGCCGCGAGTATACCGGCCGCGGATTTAAAATGCCCTTCGTCTGCCAGTCCCGCGCGGATATTATCTGCAGGAATGAGGAAACCGTAAAAAAAATGAAGGATGCCGGTCTTTTTATGTTCATAATAGGTTTTGAGAGCGGCAGTCAGAGGGTGCTGAATTTTCTCCGCAAAGGCACAAAGGTGGAGCATAATTTCCAAGCGGCGGAGATTTGCAGGAAGTACGGGATAAAGGTCTGGGCTAATTATATGCTTGGTATTCCCTCCGAGACCAAAGAGGAAGCGCTGGATACAGTCAATATGATAAAAAAGATTAAACCGGACCATTACAGTCCTGCTTTTTTTACTCCGCATCCGGGAAGCGACCTTTTTAATTACTGTGAAAAGAACGGGCTTTCTCTCGTCAAATCCCACGAGGAATACCGGCGTTCGCCGTTTGGACAGAAGGTGAAAGGCATTGATTATAAATTTCTTAACAGGGCCTTGCAGGAATCCCTGGGCAAAAAGAGCTGCGGTGCGTTTTCAATGCTTCGGATGCACACTGCGGCAGCGCTTAAAAAGACCGCGTCCGGCAGGTATCTTGTCGAGGCGGTAAAGAAGGCGGTACGGCGTGTTAAATAGGCCTGAGATATCTATAATCGTACTTACCAAGAATGCAAAAGAAAATATTAAGAGGACGCTTTCCGTTATTTTAACTCAAAAAATCTCCAAAAGTTTTGAAGTCATAGTGATAGATTCCGGCTCCACCGACGGCACTATTGATATTATAAAAAGTTTTAAAACAGTAAGGCTTATAAGAAAGAATCCTAAGACCTTCAGTCATGGCGGCACGAGGAATTTGGGCGGAAAACTCGCGCGCGCTTCAAAATACCTCGTGTTCTTAAACGGCGATGCTATACCGAAAGATAGAAACTGGCTAAGTCCTCTGATACGCGGCCTGGAGAGAGACAAAAAGATTGCGGGTGTTTTCAGCAGGCACATAGCAAAGGAAGGATGCTATATTTACATGGCTGGGGATATAGCAAAAGGTATGCCTCTTGAAAAGAGGGTGTCGGCATTGAGCGCCCTGCCGTTTGGGGAAAGAGAAACGGCTCTTCGAAGGATGATGTGGTTTTCGACCGTAAGCTGCGCAATAAGAAAGAGCTTCTGGGTTAAAACCAGGTTTCGTACGGATATCTATATGGCTGAGGACCAGGATTGGGCGAAGAGCATGCTTATTAGGGGACGGTCAATAGTTTACGAACCGGCATCGGCTGTCTATCATTCTCATAATTACGGGATAAGGCAGTTTTTCTGGTATAATTATAATAGCGAGAAAGCTTTTAATATTATTCTGAAAAGCAGAAAGAATGTATTCTTTCTGCTTCCGCGGCTTATAAGACAGCTCTTTTGCTCAACCCTGGAAACGGTAATGATAATGCGGGTTCCGGCTTCAAAACGCGTTTCCAGGTATGGCCTTTTGGGTGAGATAATTATTGCCTTGCTTTCCCGGTATGCTGCAATTTTTGGAGAGCTGCTGGCAAATATTTAAGAACAAATGAAAATGCGCCGGCAAATGCCGGCGCTCAGGGAGAAACTATTGTGATTAGTGTAATCGTAATAAATTATAACGGTAAAGAACATATCTCTGCCTGCCTGTCTTCTTTGGCGAATCAGACTCTTTCAAAAGCGGAATATGAAATTATAGTGGCGGATAATGCTTCTACTGACGGGTCAAAGGAATTTGTTGCAAAGAAATACCCGGGAATCCGGCTTCTCGAACTTGACGAGAATACAGGATTTTCAAAAGCAAATAATATTGCCGTAGAAAAAGCAGCAGGGGATTGGATTGTGTTTTTAAATAATGATACTGAGGCGGATATAAATTGGCTGAGCGAATTGAAGAAAGCTTCTCTGGAAAATCCCGACGTGTCAGCTTTTGCTTCCAAGATGCTTTTGTTTGACAAAAGAGATGTGATAGATTCGGCGGGGGACTTTTTGTCAAAATATGGTTTTGGATATAAACGCGGCCATGGAGAAAAAGACCAGGGACAGTATGACAGGCTTGAAAAAATCTTTGGCCCCTGCGGGGGCGCAGGCATGTTTAAAAAAGAGGTTTTTAAAGCTTTGGGCGGTTTTGATGAAGACTTTTTTGCCTACTGTGAAGATGTTGACCTGAATTTCCGGTTAAAAATATACGGATATAAAGCATGTTTTGCCTATAAAGCAGTGGTCTATCATAAACTTGGCGGTACTTTCAAAAGAGAGAGCGACCAACACCTCTTCCTTTCCCAGCGGAATCAGGAATTTGCGCTTTTTAAAAATGCTCCGGCAAAAACCATAGTTTTGCATTGGTTTTATAACATTTATTCCTTTATAAAGCATCTGTTTAAGGGAAAAGCAGGTGTGTTTTTAAAAGCTAAATTTGAAGCGGTAAAAGGCAGGAAAAAGTTTCTTGAAAAACGCCGATGGATAACAGCAAAAAATAAGTTCACGGTAAAAAAAGACGAGCTAGACCTGCTCCTGGCAAAGCTTGAAAATAATTCGTATCGCAAATTTTTTGTCGAACCGGAGGAAGCGGAAAGGCGGACTGTTAAAGCACTTCTGGAAAAGAAGAAACTTTTAGAGGCGCTTGAAAAGAAATCAGCGGAGCTGTTTGTAAAGCTGTTCTTAGACGATTCTGCTGACCTCGTGTTCTTAGGGCGGATGTATTATCTTTTCGGAGAAAAAAAATATATTGAC
>JAZDIO010000006.1:0-4205 GCA_043804965.1 Candidatus Firestoneibacteriota bacterium
CACCTATGACTTTTTCCTTTACACGGAGAGGAACCGCGATGATTGATTTAGTCTGAAATTTTGATTTTTCGTCCACTTTATTATAGAAACGCGCGTCTTTGGAGACATCAGGCACCAGTAAGGATTGCCCTGTTCTCGCAACCCAGCCGGCTATTCCTTCCGACAGGGGTATCCTTAGGGTGTTTGATATATTGCTTCTGGATTTTCCGGTTACAACTTCAAAATACAGCTCCTGCTTCTCCTGATCTATAAGAAATATTGTGCTTGTCTCTGCTCTAAGCAGTTTTGCCGCGGCTTCCATTATTTCGTTCAGAAGCTTATTCAAATCCAGAGTAGAATTTATGATTGTAGATACCGAAATTAAAGTCGAAAGTTCTTCAATCTTTTTCTTTGAGTCTTCAACAAGCTGCGCGTTTTGTATAATAAGGCAGATTTGCCCGGCTAAAGACTCCAGAAGGTCAAGATCCTCCTTGATAAAGCGTTTTTTCGGCATTTTGTTCATAAGTTCTATAACGCCAATGACCTTACCATTGATTCTCAAAGGTACACAGATAATATTTTCTATGGGATATTTTATCGTTTCGGAAACTTCTTTTTTAAAAAGTTCGCTTTTTGAAGCCTCCGGGACCACTAAAGCTTTGCCGGATTGGGCTACAAAGCCTACAATACCTTCGCCCAAGGCGAATTTATATTTTTTTACAGCATCGCCTTTGTCGCCCTTTGCCACTTTAAATTCCAGAAAACCTGTATCTGCGTTTAAAAGCAGAAGTGAACCGGCTTCAACTTTCATAGCCTTAATTATCATATCCATGATGTTATCTAAAAGATTATCAAGGTTAAATGAGGAAGATGTAATTTTCCCGATGGACTGAAATATTGAAATTTTTAGGTCTTGAATTGAAACAAGGCTGCTAAGCGCAGAAATTTGCTCGCGAAGCTCTTTATAGTCTTTCTTCAGGTCTTCTATGTTTTCCTTATCCGCCATCTAGACGCCTTTTTTTAAGGATTTTACGAACCTGACAACTTTTTTTACAGCATTTTTTTTGGTATTATTTTTTATTATTTTTATTACAGCGCTTCCGATTATAACTCCGTCCGTGTTCTTCAGAAAATGTTCTGCCTGCTTGTTGTTTGAGATCCCAAAACCAACTGCTAAAGGCAGAGCTGTTATTTTTCTAACCTTTTTAATATAGTTGCTTATATCCGGAAACTTTTTTCTTTCTCCTGTAATGCCTTTAACTGAAACGCAATAAAGAAATCCGGAGCTAAGAGAAGCCGCAAGCCTTATTCTTTCTTTATTACTGTTTGGGGCAACAAGAAAAACCATTGATAAACCGTTGGCCACCGCCAGTTTTGAAAGAACACTGCTTTCTTCAGGTACTAAATCCGGGACAATTATACCATCAACTCCATCAGCTTTGCAACTTGTAACAAATTTACCGAGACCGTATTTCAAAAAGCTGTTGTAATAGCCCATAAGTACAATTGCAGCATTAACTTTACCTTGTAATTCCCTGGTCAACTTTAAAATCTTTTTTAGTGTAATCCCTCTTTGAAGAGCAAAAAAACTTGATTCTTGAATGGTTGGCCCGTCTGCGATAGGGTCGGAAAAAGGTACTCCAATTTCTATGACATCCACTCCGATTTTATCAAGTTCAATTATCAGCTTCCTTGTAGTATTTAGGTTCGGAAAACCACCGGTAATGTAAATAATAAAGGACTTCTTCCTATCCTTTTGATTTGCAAGCATATTTTTAACTAATTTATTAGAGTAACCTGCCGACATCTTTATCGCCTCTCCCTGAAAGATTGATTATCAAAAGGTCTGTTTTTTTGAATCTTTTGGCGTTTTTTATTATGTAAGCCACTGCATGGCTTGATTCCAAAGCCGGAATAATACCTTCAATTTTTGACAGTAAATTGTAAGCTTTTAAAGCATCTTTATCTGTTACAGGGGTATATTCAGCCCTGTTTATATCTTTATAGTAGCTGTGTTCCGGACCAACAGCCGGGTAGTCTAAGCCCGCTGCGATTGAATGAGTATCTAAAACCTGTCCATCTTTGTCTTGCAGTAAATATGTAAATGAACCGTGTAAAACTCCTGGAGCGCCAGCGGTTATGCTTGCGGAGTTCATGTTAGACTTCATACTCTTTCCACCCGCCTCTACTCCGATGAACCTGACCTTTTTGTCATTAAAAAACGGATGGAAAATTCCGATTGCGTTGCTTCCTCCCCCGACACAGGCAATAATATAATCCGGAAGTCTGCCTTCTTTGGTTAGAACCTGCTTTTTTGCTTCTTCTCCTATTACCTTCTGGAAATACCTCACCATTACAGGATAAGGATGCGGACCGGCAACCGTGCCGAGCATATAGTATGTATTATCAACGTTGGTAACCCAGTCGCGCATCGCCTCATTTAAGGCATCTTTAAGTGTTTTTGTCCCTGAAGTTACAGGAATTACATTTGTTCCGAGAAGTTTCATCCTATAAACATTAAGAGCCTGGCGCCTGCAGTCTTCTTCACCCATAAAAACATCACATTTAAGGCCAAATCTGGCCGCTACTGTAGCTGCTGCAACCCCGTGCTGCCCCGCTCCGGTCTCAGCTATAATGCGTTTTTTCCCCATTCGAAGAGCCATTAATGCCTGACCTATGCAATTATTGATCTTGTGAGAACCCGTATGGGTCATATCCTCTCTTTTGAGGTAAATCTTGGGGCCTTTTAAGTATTTCGTTAGTTTTTCCGCGTAGTAAAGCTCCGTAGGACGGCCTGCAAATTCAGTAAGGTACCGTTTTAGCTCTGCTTTAAAGCTCTTGTCCTTTAGAGCTTTAAAAAATTCACTTTTTAATTCCTCCAAAGCAGGCATAAGCGTTTCAGGAACAAACATACCGCCATATTTTCCAAAATATCCGTGTTTATCCGGCATCATATCTTTTTACCTTTTTTATAAAATCTTTTATTTTCTTTTTATCTTTCTTTCCGGGTTTACTTTCCACTCCGCTTGAAACATCAACTCCGTAAGGTTTGACCTTTTTCAAGGCTTCAAGTATATTTAAAGGCGTCAAACCTCCGGAAAGTATTACGGGTTTCCCGTGTTTTTTTGCTAAAAGAGCCAGCTCCCAGTCAAATACCTTTCCTGTCCCGCCTTTTTTTTCTTTTACAAACGAATCAAGAATATATGCCGATACCAACCCGTACGCAGAGAGCATCTTGATATCCGAATCATTTCGGACCCTTACACCTTTAATAACTGCCAGCGGAGACAACAAAGCGCAAAACTCCGGGATTTCTTCACCATGGAGCTGAACTGAAGTTAAACCTGAATCTCTCGCTATTTTTAAAACAAGAGAAGGAGCTTCATTTACAAAAACCCCTACTTTATCTATAAATGGCGGGAGCTTTTCTATGATTTTTCTGACCTGATCAGGTTTAATCTGTCTCGGACTTTTAGCAAAGACAAAACCAAGAGCATTTGCTCCGTATTCAGCCGCAAATAAAGCATCTTCCAGGTTTGTTATGCCGCAAATCTTAATCTTTGTCATGCCTTTATTTTATCATAAAAATTAAGAAAACGCTAAGAGATATTTACCAATATTTACGATTGATTTAATAACAAATGACCATAAAAAATTCCCGCCATAAAGCGTCACGGGGATATCTTTAGAGCTTTTCTTAAATATGAACCTCTCCGAGCTTACGCACGGTTTTTTTTGCCTAACGTCATAAATCTATTTCTTTACAACTCCAAGAGGCCATACAACTTTGCCGTAGACTTCATTCAAAACTTGCGCAAGACCTGCGTATATTGCTGATAAACCGCAGAAGATTCCTTCATAGCCGGCTAAAGTAAGGACTGATTTATCACCTGTGAAATTTGCATAGGCTAAAAGCCCATAGAGTATTACAAGTGAACTAAATACTATCTGGAGAGCTCTGTTGATCTTCAACGTGCCTATAAATAAAACAAAAGTGAAGAGTCCCCACATGCATAAGTAAGCTGTAAAGGCCTTGTCAGAAACGGGACCGAGAATCCCTGGAATAATTTTAGGCATTACTATCAGCCCGGCTAAGGTAAGCCAAAAAGAACCATAGCTGATAAAAGCTGTAGTTGCAAAAGTGTTACCTTTTTTCCACTCCATGCAGCCTGCTATTATCTGAGCTATTCCGCCATAAAAAATGCCCATAGCAAGAATCATACTAT
>JAZDIO010000007.1:0-2502 GCA_043804965.1 Candidatus Firestoneibacteriota bacterium
GCGCTGGACAGATTTGGCGCGGTGAAAGGAGGGTGGCTGGCGGTAAAGAGGGTGTCTAAGTGCCATCCTTTTCACAAAGGGGGGGAGGACCGAGTCCCAAAATGAAACTCCCTGGTATCTTCCCCGCGAGAAAAGCCGCAAAACTTAACCCAATCGAAGCGCTCAGATTTGAATAGGACATAATACACCGCGGCGGAAAACTTGAAATTCGGATTTCGGGGAAAAGACCCGGGGACAGGCTCAGGTCCTTTTTGGGCGGATCCGAACTTTAGCCTGCGGAAATAATGCAACCCGCGCCTCAGGCGGATTGCGCTAACGGGGCCCGCCAAAGACCAAAGCATTACTTTTTCGGGTTATTATTGCATACCGTATAATAAATATGTTAGTATATCAAAGCCGACTTTAAAAATATTGAAAAAGGAGAACTTTTATGGGGAAAGAAGGAAAGAGAATAATACTTGCGGCGGCGCTTTCATTTTTGGTGCTGATTGTATTTCAGTTTATTATGAGCAAAAACCAGAAACCTGCTCCAAGCTTCGCGCAAAAGGAAATTGTTGCCGAGGAAAAACCGGCTGGGGAAACAAAAGCAATAGAAACCCCGGTTTTTAAACCTGCCGAAACGGTTACAGCAAAACTAAAAGCAGAGCTTAAAGGCGAAGATCTTATTATTTCAACGCCTTCTGCCGTGGTCACTTTTAATACTTCGGGCGGTGTTATAAAACACTGGGTTTTAAATAATTATAAAGAAAACGGAAAACAGGTGGATATGGTATGGAACAGCGGCCAAAATATTTTCCCGGGGACGCTTGTTATTCCGTCGCTGAAATTTGAGGACCAGGTTCTTTATAACGGGAAACAGACGGAAACAGGCGCAGAGTTTACCGCGGTCGTAAAGGACGAGGTTGAGATAAAGAAAACATATTCTTTCAGAAAGGAAAGTTTCACCTGGGATATTACTTTAAATATAAAATCTTTAAATAAAGAAGTAAAAGAAATTAAAGACGCAAAGCTGTATCTTGGCGTCGGGGTGAATAACCATTTTATTTACAACGAAAAGGGCGTTATTCTTCAAAAAGACATGAAAAAAATAGTGGCTAATATGGAGGTGTTTACCAATATTCATTATCTGGACAAGAAAGCGGTAAAGAATGTTTTTAAAATGAAGCAAATAGTAAATGAAAAACAGGAGCCGGATTTTGTTATTCAAGATGCGGCCATGCAGACCGGAGCAGGCGAGCTTTCCTGGCTTGGAATAAAGGACAAATATTATATTTCGGTTTTTATTCCAAAGGCAGGGGCGGGAGCCAGAGGCGAGGAACATGCAAGGATGTTCTCCCCGAAACTGGAGACAACAAAAGATAATATTACAAAAGAAATCGACTCCCATTTTGCAATGCCTGCGGCCGCGCTTTTACTTCCCGCGTTTGACGGAGAGAAAGGCGGAAACTTTACCACGGCATATTATTCGGGCCCGATAATCTATGAAGATCTGAAAGCGTTTAATGCCGGGCTGGATCGCAGCATGGAGCTGGGCTGGAGCTGGTTTAATATTTTTGGTATCGGGATGTTGTGGCTATTAAAGTGGTGCTATGCGTTTACCTTTAATTGGGGCCTTGCGATTATTGTTGTGACGGTGGTGATAAAAGCAATAACCTGGTGGCCGACACAAAAGAGTTATCAGGCGATGAAAAAAATGCAGGACATCCAGCCTGAAATTACTGCGCTAAAAACAAAATACAAGGACGACCCTAAAAAAATGACCGAAGAAACAATGAGAATATATAAAGAAAAGAAAGTAAATCCGCTTGGCGGATGCCTGCCGATGCTTCTTCAGATTCCCATTTTTGTGGCTTTCTATGCGGTTCTTGCCAACGCTATAGAGCTTAAAAATGCTTCATTTTTAATATGGAGCGACCTCTCGGCAAGAGACCCGTATTTTGTTCTTCTGATTCTGATGCTCGGAACTATGATTTTACAGCAGAAGATGACTCCTGCTACCGACCCGCAGCAGGCGAAGATGATGATGTGGCTGATGCCTGCGATTTTTGCGTTTATTTTCTGGTCGCTCCCGGCGGGGCTGCTTCTTTATTTTACGGTTCAGAATATTCTTTCAATATTACAGCAGTGGATGGTTAACAAAAAGCCGAAAACAGTTTTCTGATTTGAGATCCGAAACAGAAAACGCGCCATGTTTTTAGGTCCTAAAAAACAAATGAGAAACAAAAGATTATTAACGTACAGTATTTTAATTGCGGGACTATTGTCGCGCCCGGGTTTTGGAGAAACTCCTGAGCTTTCTCAAAACCAGGATATTACCCTAGAGGTTTCTTTAACGGACTTAAAAAAACAGCAGGAAGAAAAACGCGCGGAAAAAGTTAAACAGTACCTGGAAAACCTGGTATTTTGTATTAAGGAAGAGGATGCGGATACGGGGGAGCTTCCTGAGGCGGGCTTTTCGATAGAAGTAAACAACCAAAATCTGGAAAAACTGATTGCGGCGGG
>JAZDIO010000008.1:0-8376 GCA_043804965.1 Candidatus Firestoneibacteriota bacterium
ATGGCTTTATCAAATGAAGTAAAAGTGGGAATATTCACCGCTGTTGCGGCAGTGATACTTCTTGCCGGTACGGTTTATATCGGAGGTTTTACAATTTTTCAGCCGGGTTATAAGATAAATGTTGTTTTTGATTCTGCTCCCGACCTTAAGGTACGCTCAAAGGTAAAATTTGGAGGAGGCGTTCCCATCGGAAGCGTGAGCGGACTTACTCTTATCGAAGAGAATAAAATGACCAGAGTAAATGTAGAGTTGTTTATTAAAAAAAACGTGAAAATAAAGAATGACAGTTATATCTCTATCTCCTCGACCGGAGTTATGGGCGAGAAGTTTGTAAATATTTCCGGAGGTTCGGGAAATGTTCCTTACCTTGAAGCCGGACAAAGTATATACGGAAAGAATTCGGGAGGTATCGATGCTGCGCTTGAAAGCATGTCTCAGGCCTCGGCGGAATTAAAAGAGGTTCTGGTAGCTTTAAATAAAATTGTAGGCGGGGTTCAAAGCTCGCTTGTCGGTTCCATGCAAAATGTAAATGATCTTACCAGGGCGACAAAAAACATTGTGCAAAAGAGCGGGCCTGCAATCACAAGATCTGTGGACAATTTTGAAAAAACCTCGCAAGAGCTTGCTCTTGCCACAAAAAATTTACAGGAGCTTACCGGGCAATTAAATTTAATAGTAAAAGATGTTGATAAAGCAGATTTTCCTAAGACCCTGGATAATCTCAATAAGGTTTCGCTTAAACTGGATGAAACGGTGTCCGCTTTGGATTCTGCCGCAAAAAAGATAGATAAAGGCGACGGAACGCTTGCGGTTCTCATAAACGATAAAAAAATGGCAGAAGACCTGAAATCTTTAATAAAAGAAATAAAAGATAATCCGTGGAAGCTCTTGTGGAAGAAGTGATAAAAGAATTTACAATTGACAACCCTGTACCGTTTCCTTAAATAAGGTCAGGTGCAAGGCCATGAACCTGAACGAAGAGAATGGTTCATGGTTTAAGGTTGGCGGAAAGAAGCGCTCCGCCGAATTTGAATAAATAATGCCACATTTAAAAAAGACATTATAGACCTTATGGACTTTACGGACTTTTAGACGTGCTGACCAGGGGTTGTATCAATGAAATCAGGAAAAAATAAAATTGAAGGAAGCGTATGAAAGCTAAAGTAAAGTTTGTCTGCCAGCACTGCGGGTATGAGTCGGCGCGCTGGCTTGGTAAGTGTTCGGAATGTAACAGCTGGAACTCTTTTGTGGAAGAGAAAACCGTTACGGAAAAAAGTCAGAAGTATACTTTTGAAGCGGGGAAAACAAGCAAAGTCTCCGCAATAACCGATATAGAGGGCAGGGAAGAAGACAGATATAATACAGGTATTAATGAATTAAATAAAGTTTTGGGCGGCGGGCTGGTGATTGGCTCGCTGGTCCTTATCGGGGGAGAGCCCGGCATAGGAAAGTCCACTTTGGTGCTTCAAATGTGCAATGAGCTTAGCAAAAAATACGGGTCCGTCCTGTATATATCCGGTGAAGAGTCCATCTCTCAGATAAAAATGAGGGCTAACAGGTTGAAGGCGGTCTCAAAGGATATTTTTCTGGTTTCGGAAACAAATATCAAAGTTATCGAAAAACATATATACGAAGCAAAACCAAAAGTTGTAATAATTGACTCAATTCAAACAATATTCAATGAAGATATCCCCTCTGCGCCGGGCAGTGTCTCCCAGGTGAGGGAAAACGCCACAAAATTAATGTATATCAGCAAGGGAAGCGGAGTTTCTATATTTCTTGTCGGGCATGTTACAAAAGACGGTTCGATAGCTGGACCCAGAGTTCTTGAACATCTTGTAGATACAGTGCTTTACTTTGAAGGCGATAAAAACCATAATTTCAGGATACTCCGTTCTTATAAAAACAGATTTGGGCCTGCCAATGAAATTGCCGTCTTTGAAATGGCAGAAGGCGGGCTTAAGGAAGTTGAAAATCCTTCCGCTTTGTTTTTAGCGGAGCGAACTGCTGATGCTTCAGGTTCTGTTATAATTTCCGCAATGGAAGGTACCAGGCCGTTTCTGGTGGAGCTCCAGGCGCTGGTATCTCCTTCATATTTTGGGATGCCTCAAAGAAGAGCAAGCGGAATTGATTATAACAGGTTTACGCTTTTAGCTGCGGTTTTAGAAAAGCGGGGCGGCTTTAATCTGGCAAATCAGGATATTTTTGTAAATGTAGCCGGCGGAGTATCGGTAGATGAGCCGGCGGCAGACCTCGGAGTTGTTGTCGCAATAGCTTCCAGCATAAGAGATATTCCTACAGATGCAAAAACAGTATGTTTCGGGGAAGTGGGCCTCGGGGGTGAAATTCGCGCTGTCTCCCAGGTAACGGAAAGAATAAAAGAAGCAGCCCGTCTCGGTTTTACTAAATGTATTGTCCCGCAGTCCAATGTGAACGGGCTGGTTATAAAAGACAAGATACAAGTGCAAGGCGCAAAATATATAAGGGATGTTTTACAAACAATATTCTAAAAAGCAGGAGCGCAGATAACAGGCAGTGCTTAATATTAAAGGAGGAAGTTATGATTGTTGGAGTACCAAAGGAAGTAAAAGAAAATGAGTTCAGGGTGGGGATGGTTCCCTCCGGAGTGGAAGCCCTGGTGAAGGCGGGTCATAAGGTAATCGTTGAAAAAAACGCCGGAATTGGAAGCGGTATAACCGATGCGGAGTTTAAAAAAGCAGGAGCGAAGATAAAAGGTACAAATAAAGAAGTTTACAAACAAGCGGATATGATAGTAAAAGTGAAGGAACCCATTCCCATGGAATACTCCTTACTTCGCGAGAACCAGATTGTATTTACCTATTTTCATTTTGCGGCAGACATTACGCTTACAAAAGCAGTGGTAAAGAGCAGATGCATTGCGATAGCTTATGAAACAGTGGAAGAGGGCGGAACGCTTCCTCTTTTAACTCCTATGAGCGAAATTGCGGGAAGAATGGCGGTGCAGGAGGGCGCGAAATATTTGGAAAAACCGATGATGGGGCGCGGTGTACTCCTAGGCGGCGTACCCGGGGTTGCCCCCTGTGAAGTCGTGGTTATCGGGGGCGGTATAGTCGGTACAAATGCCGCGAAGATGGCGGCCGGGCTGGGCGCAAAAGTAACCCTTCTTGATGTTGATTTAAACAGACTAAGATATCTTGATGATATAATGCCGAAGAATGTAACGTTCCTTATGTCAAACGGTTATAACATAAGAGAGCAGGCAAAGAAAGCGGATCTTCTCATCGGAGCCGTTCTTGTGAAAGGCGCGAAAGCACCGACTCTTGTGTCGAAAGAAACCATCAAAGCGATGAAGCACGGCGCGGTTGTGGTGGATGTCGCAATAGACCAGGGCGGTTGTATTGAAACAGTGAGGCCTACCTCACACGCCCACCCGACCTTTATATACGGCGGAGTTGTCCATTATTGCGTAACGAATATGCCGGGAGCCGTGGGGAGAACTTCAACGTTTGCGTTAACCAACGCAACTTTCCCTTATGCCCTGAAGGTTGCAAACCTCGGCGCTGTAGAAGCCGTAAGAAGAATGCCCGGTCTTGCCAAAGGCTTAAATATGTTCAAAGGAAAGATAACCTACAAAGCAGTCGCGGATACATTCAAGATGACCTACATCCCGGTCGAACACGCGCTGAATTAAAGAGAAAAAAGAGAAGGCGGAGCAGAAAAAAGGCTCCGCCTTTTTTGTTGTACGATTATAAGTTTCTACGGACTTATGAATTTGCCTGACTGTTTTCTAAAGATTCTTTTAATACTTTATTGTATTACCGTGTGTACTGTTGTGATATAAATTTTTTTTATTTGCCCTGTACCATTCACTTTTCGCTCAGGTGCAGGGCCTAAACCATTTTTTGTATTATTATTGGCGCGCCATATACCTGAGCTATCCTCCAATTTATTTAAATTAGCGAATGGTTTATGGCTCCGGGGCGTGGACTCGAACCACGAAATGCGACGTCAAAGGCCGCTGTGTTACCATTACACTACCCCGGAATATTAGGATATGATAGAATAAGGTATTATAGCAAAATAAAAGGTGTTTCTAAATAGTAATGTATCGTTTCTGGTAGGCGCAGACTAAAGCTATGCGGCTACCTTAAATATGATAAACAGGGATAATAAACCATGAAAATGCAAAATAAAAAGGATGCTTTTGGAAGGGCGCTTTATGCTTACTTTACAAAGAGGATTAATTTTCTCTTAGCCGGGCGGGATGACGGGTTTGTGTCCGACGCGGGAGGGGTTAAGGTTTACTTTGATACTTATGAAAAATGGCCTGTGCGGGAAAAGAGGGCGCTCAAATTAATTAAAAAAACTGATAAAGTTCTGGATATCGGCTGCGGGGCGGGAAGGCATTCTCTTTATCTTCAACGTAAAGGTAT
Organism: Candidatus Firestoneibacteriota bacterium; assembly: GCA_043804965.1. Taxonomy (GTDB): domain Bacteria; phylum Oederibacteriota; class D2-FULL-39-29; order D2-FULL-39-29; family D2-FULL-39-29; genus D2-FULL-39-29. The sequence continues at coordinate 4,416 of JAZDIO010000008.1, forward strand.
AAATGTAACAGGCATTGATAACTCGCCTTTGGCTGTAAAGGTATGTAAATTTCGCGGGCTGAAAAAGGCAAAAGTTCTGGCAATTGAGGATATAGGTAAAAAGACCGGATGTTTTGATGTGCTGCTTATGATGTGCAACAATTTCGGGTTGTTCGGAACGGAGAAGAAAGCAAAAAGACTTCTTAAAAAGTTTTATAAAATAACTCCCCCGGGCGCGAGGATAATAACGGAGAGTTATGATTCAAATACTTCCTGCTTCAGAGATTACCGTGAATTTAACAGAAAAAAAGGGCGGCATCCCGGTTCGTTCAGGGTGAAGCTTTTTTACGGGCGTTATGAATCTGACTGGTTTGAGTATATTAGAGTTTCCCGGAGGGAGCTGAAAGAAATAGTAAAAGGCACCGGCTGGAAGATAACCAAAATATTTTCAACAAAGGATTACTCCTACATCGCGGTCCTGGAAAAACATTTGGGGTTTTCACAAAAATATTGATATAATATATTGCTGGTTTAAATAGTTTTACTTTGGAGTATATATGGAAAGTATCAAAATAACTGACTTGACCAAGAAATACGGCGCAATAACAGCTGTTGACGGGATTAATCTCACTATAAACGAGGGGGAGATTTTTGGGCTCCTGGGGCCTAATGGGGCGGGGAAAACTACTATTTTGATGATGTTATCAACGCTTTTAAAGCCTACTTCAGGTCTGGCCATTGTAAACGGATTTAATGTCGCGACCCACCCGGATGAAGTAAGGGCTTCTATAGGAATGGTTTTTCAGGACCCCAGTTCGGATACCCTCCTTACGGGATACGAAAATTTAAAACTGCATGCGCTTATGTATAACCTTCCCTGGAAAGATATAGATAAAAAAATAGAAAGCGTTTTGGAACTTGTTGATTTACGGAAAAGAAAAAGGGATATAGTAAAAAAGTATTCCGGAGGGATGAGAAGAAGGCTGGAGATTGCGAGGGGGCTCCTTCACGAACCAAAGATATTTTTTCTGGATGAACCTACCCTGGGGCTGGATCCTCAGACGAGGCATCATATCTGGGAGTACATAAGAACGCTGGCAAATAAGATAAAGATGACGATAATTGTAACAACTCATTATATGGAAGAAGCGGAGAAGCTTTGCAGCCGGATAGGCATTGTGGATCACGGGAAGATAGTAGCGCTGGATTCCCCGTCTAATCTTATACGATCGACCGGCGGGGATATTGTAAGTTTAAAAGGCAGGGATTTGAAATTAAAAGACGTTGAAAAACTTCCTTTTGTAAAGGGTATAAAACAGGCAGAGGGAAGGTATTTAGTTGTCGTGGAAAATTCCGGTAAAAATCTGCAGGAACTGCTTTCTGTTACGGGAGAAGTTGAATTTGTAGAAGTCCACTCTCCGGACTTAAATGATGTATTTTTATTTTATACCGGAAGAGAAATGCGGGAAGGCGGCGAGGAAGTAGGATTCATGCAGGATGCCATGAGGATAACCTGATGAATATCGGAAAAACATTAAAAGGGCTGTATGCGCTTTGGTTCCGCGAATTCCGTGTTTTTACCAGAGAAAAAAGCAGGATTTTTTCTTCGGCAGCCCTGCCTTTATTCTGGTATTTTATCTTTGGCAGCGGTGTCGGCTCCATGACAACCAATGCCGCCGACTATCAGCATTTTATTTTTCCCGGATTCCTTGCTATGACAATTATTTTCACGGGATTATTTGCCGGAGCTTATATTGTTTGGGATAAAAAAATAGATTTTTTGAAAGAAGTATTAATCACGCCGCTTTCAAGGACCACGGTTTTTTTCGGTAAAGCCCTGGGCAGTATGACGGATGCGCTTATACAATCGTATTTTCTTCTGCTTATAGGTATAGTTCTTGGAATACCTTTTACAGCCTCAAGCATCATTCTTTCAATGATAATGCTTTTTGTCTTTGCCAACGGACTTATCAGCTTAGGGTTGATCATCGGTTCTTTTATGGAAAGCCCGGAAGGGTACGGCCTTATTTCAAGTTTTGTAATTTATCCGATTTTTCTTCTTTCCGGCGCGCTTTATCCGCTTGATAATTTACCGGGCTGGATGCAGATACTGACCCGTCTTGATCCCGCAACTTACGCGGTTGACGGCTTAAGGGCCGTGATTCTCGGAAAATCCGCCCTGCCGTATCTTCCCAATTTATTGGTTGTGCTGGGATTTGATGTGATAATGGCGTTTATCGGCACCTGGTCGTTTAAAAGAATGAAATTGTAATAAAGCAAATTCGAAGTCTGAAACTTGCGGAGTGAAACAAAGTCCGCCGATGTTTTGTGGCGGAAAATTTGAAAAAATGCAAAAAATCTAAAAAAGAAAACAAATCGAAAATAGAGGAAGGGCACAGGGAGCTAAAAGCACATCTTGTATCAGCGGAATCCCGCAGCTCTGTAATCCCTGTCCGCCTCAGGAGGAAGTGAAATCGTTTTTTGAGGGAAAAGTAGGTAGATGGTACCCCCTTGAAGCATATTGCTGTTTTGTAATATATCTCTTTCTGAACTCATCGTCAAGGAAAATAGGAGGTATTAAACATACGCTCTCTGGAATACCTTCGTTTCTTTCTCTGATGATCTGAAGAGGAGATTTTCCTCCCTTGTAGTAGTTTTTCCGGACCAGATTAAAGAACAGTTGATAAACTATAGCTTTGTATTTAAAATCCTCTTTCCCGGAAAACTGTTCTATCTTGTAGAATTCGTTTTCAATCAGATTGTGTACGGTTTCAACATCTGCCTGCCATGTGTGAGCGCGAGGAGGAATGGTAAAGTGCTCGGCGCCGTATTTATTTACAGTTGTTGTAAAAGAACTGTCTCTTTTTGCGAGATAATTGCCTATGAATTCCGAGCCGTTGTCAGATTGAATAGTCATTTTGCTGACATCTACCCCGCGTTCTTTAAGTTCAAAGAGAAGTACATCGGCAAAAATGGTCGCATTTACTAGTGACTTCTCATCGCCATAACCCAGATATTGTAATCCTGAAACCGGTTCTCTAAAGGTGAACTGCACAGGATAAAGCTTGAGAATTTTCATAGGCAGATAGTATTCAGGAATGTCGATGAGATCCTTTGTGTCAATGTTAGATCTCTGAAATATATTCCAAAGCGACTTCATTCCCCTCAAATCATTCTTAATCACATGTTTTCTTTTTCTTGATTTTGCTATTCCGTGGGATTTGATGATTCTGGCAATGGTTTTGTCTGAACGAGGAATATTGAAATCATTTTTAATTCTAAATGCACCCCAGGTCTTTAGCTCTGTTTTTATCCGAATAACTTCTTCCTCAATGTGTTTTGGTGTCTTATGCGGTATATTCTTTGGAGCTTTTGATTGGTCTTTTAGCCCGTCATAACCTGATTCACCATAGCGATACAGCCATTTTTTAACTGTTTTAACAGTTGTATTAAAAGCTTTAGCTGCCGGTTTTTTGCCGTGCTCTTTAGCATAGAGAACTATTTGGTATCTTATGAATGATTTATCTTTACTTTTTCTCAGCATAGTGTAATATTTTATTGGACACATTTGGTCTCCTTTGGTTTTCTCATCAAAAACATTTTAGGAGTTTAAAACCGGTGTGTCCACTTTTATTTAAAGATCTTTTAAAACCTCCTTAAGGGTTAGATTTTCTTCATCATCCTGGCAATACTTCCAGTAACTCTTTGCTCTCTTCCAGCCATGGTATTCGTGGTCAAAAGTGAGACCGATATTAGTTGACTCGTAATCGTCCGATTTCTTTTTTTCAGTTATTACAGGGGTATTATATCTCTCCAGGTTGCCTTTACTTTGACGATTCGAAGGGTCCTGACGTTCTGATACCTTGCCTTTCCTCTGCTTAGAAGAAGATCGTAGCAATTCTCTTATTGTCTTAACTAATTCTGTATACCATATCTTTCCAAAGCATTTCAGGGGGGTACCATCTACCTTCCCATTACCAGA
>JAZDIO010000009.1:0-25754 GCA_043804965.1 Candidatus Firestoneibacteriota bacterium
CAAAGTCTGGCGAGTTGACACATTTCACATTACAGGCCTTCTCTTATTTACGTCTTACTTGTCTTGGCCAATTCTGCTACAACCTCAGAAACTTTTTTCGCCAAAAGGGCAGGCAGCTTTTTCTCGGAATTATTTATTTTAATGAGAGATTTAAGAAGACGGCCTCTAAGGTGCAGATCCTTATTGTTTTTATATTTCAAAAGCAATTCTACGGCTCTGGTATCTCCTTCAAACTCGCCGAGCACCCAGATCCCGCTTATTTTCATCCATTTATCACCGCTTTCCAGCATTTCCAGGGTTGCACTGTAAGCTTCTTCGGGCCTGTATTTATATATAGATTTCACGGCGTTTGCCCTTACTCTATTGTTGTTATCCCGTAGAAAATCCTTCAGAATTTTTTCCGCTACTTCCGGATCTTCATTCTCTTTTACAAATTCAGCATCAATTATCTCAATGCCTTTCGCCCTTACCCTGGGATTCGGATCATTCAGCATAAGCTTGGGGGTTACGGTGCCGCCCGGAGAAGTATTGCCGGCAAGGTGCAGTGTGGAATGCCCCTGCGCAAGCGCTTGCTGCTGCTGCATCACAAGGCCCATGATAGCTTCCTGCTGTTTTATCAAAAGGGCCTCCCTTCTGAGCGCAGCTCTTATTGAAAAAACATAAATAAAACCTATTGCCAGAATCATCAGCACGGTAAAAATTCCTACACCGTAGATTATGATATTTTTTACGGAAGTCTTTTCGCTTTTAACGGTTTCAATCAGAGAATTATTCTTTTTTTCCAGCAGCTCATAAAGTTTTTTTCTTTCCTCATCGGATTTCGAGAGCACCCGGCGCATTATTTCATTGGGCTTGGTCAGAGACTCGATAATTTTATTTTGCTGCGCCTGCGCGTTTATTAAGAGTTCTTTCGCCACCCTCTCCGATTCACGTTCCACGGTAATTTCTATTTTTTCCACCACAGGTTTTAATTTATCATTTACCGCCGTAATAATGTTTTCCAGGTCCTTATTATCCGGCTGAAGTTTTTTTGCTTTTTCAAAATAGAAAAGAGCCTCTTTATACTGTTTGTTCTCATAAAGATTAGAGCCTCTCTCGATTAAAATCTTAACCAGAAACGCATTCGCGTTTTTTTCAGAAGTACCGAGAGATATTGCTTTTTCTACATCGGCGATCGCGCCGTCATAGTTTTTCTTTATGTATTTTTTTACGCCATTATGAAAAAAAGTATCAGCCGCCTCTCCGGCAAAAGCACAAAATGAAAATACAAAAACTGCTGCCGCTAAAATTAATTTTCTCATTGGACAAACTCCATAACTGACAATAGTTGTTTCAACAACTCCGCCGCTTCTTCATTAGACGGGTTAATAAACATCGTTCTATTCAGAAGCTTTCTGGCTTCCGAGTACTTTCTCTCGTTAATAAGAGAACCTGAGGAGGCAATATATTCCGCCTCAAGATTCTCGGTAATCTTCGGTTCAAGGGCTTCGGCTTCTTCAACCTTCTTTCTGCCTTCGGCTTCCTTTCCTGCGTCAAAAGCCGCGAAGGCTTCTTCCATAATACCAAGAGCTTTTGCTTTGACTTCTGCAGTCTGCACCTCGATAATAAGGTTCAAAGCTTCTTTATTTTCAAAATCTACTATCAAAGCCGCATTTATTTCTTCTTTAGCAAGGTCAAAGCGCTTTTCCTTCAGGTACTTTCCGGCCCTGCTGATATAAATCTTTAGATCTACCTCTTTTTCCTTTTCAATGAGCCACTTTTCCTGCTCGGTCGGCAGCAATCCGAACCTGGCTTTTAAACCCACCATGTGCTTAATGCCCATTTCATGAAAACCGACAGCGTAATCAATATCAAAATCAGAGGTCCGATACCCGAAACCCGCAGAGAGCTCTCTTGAATTTGCGCCTGCTCTGACGGCAAAACTTCCCGCAGGGCGATATTCAATTCCGGCGCTCCATCTTGCAGAATATTTTATCCCTGAAGAATAATCAGCCCCTGGGGCAAGAAGATTCATCGCAGAAAAATCCCCGGAAGCAATAAACGTCCCGTCAAGAAGTACTACGGAAATTCCGGCGCGAAGATTGACAGGAAAATTTTCCGCGGTGTTTCGAAGAGTAAGCTGGGACACAATAATATTCTGAAGCATGGCTCCCGTGATTACCCCGGGCAGGACCGACAAAGACGCGCCTAAATCAAAGCCGTAAGCATTCGCCGAATAAACATCAAGGGATTGGGCAAGGAGTTTTACCGTACCGCCGATTGAAATTCCGGGAACAAGGGTATTTGCGTAAGTAAAGAAATAACAGGATTCTCCGGCGGAAGCCGTGCCGGTTGAAGCTCCGGAAGCATCGGTCTTGTCTATTCCCGTTACATCCAGGGCAGCCCTGGCAATTCCAATAACATTTCCCGAAGAAAGCGGATAAACAACGCTGAAATAGCTGTAAGAAACTCCGCTTAGTACCGGGATATAAAACAGCCCAACTTCCTTATCTGCAGAGCCGGCTATTGCCGAAGGGTTAAAATATACGGAACCAGAATCAAACGGAAGCGCTGTTCCGGTATATCCCATCCCCGCCTGTCTTGCTCCGCCAGAAAAAGAATACAGGTACTCCCCCTGAAAACCCGCAGAACCGTCGGCAAAAACCGCCGAGGAGGAGATAAAAGATATGAAAATAATCACCTTTAAAAATTTCATCTGAGCACCATGATCTTTTTATTTTCTATCGTCTTTTCCGTGCCGTCTGCAGGCTCAATAACAAGCCTCACAACATACACACCGCTTGCGACACTCATTCCATCGCCGTTGCTGCCGTCCCATTCTATTTTATTATTATACCCTGCCGCGTCCCCCCTCCCTCCGTCAGCCCCGCTTGCGTATAGAAATTCCTTTACCAGTTCCCCCGACAAGGAATAAATCCTGAGCGTTACTTTCGAATCTTTCGTAAGGATATAGTTTATGGCCAGCTTCGAACCCGTACCAGGAGTAAACGGCACGGGAGAACAAACAGTCTGAATACTGGTACCCGGAAGCACCCGGGAGGAATAATCCACTGTAATACTGTTTACAACAGACGTTGTATCGTTTGAAGAACTTTCGAGGAAAGTTTTTATGATCATATACCTTTTTCCGGAATGCACGGGGCTTATCGCCTGTCCCGATACCGTATAATAAGTGGCAGACGTACCGTCAGGGCCGTAATAATTCCAGGGGCCAAGTTCGGTCAAAGCCGAAGCAATCTGAAACTTACTTGAGGTGCCGGCAGGCTGACTGCTGGAAGGCTGCCAGGAAAGAGTATTAAAGGCGGCCGTTGCCCCCGCATCAAGCAGGCTTGAGACATAATTGCCGCTTGCCGCGTAAGTTGCGGCTGTAAACCTGAAAAGCAGGTCGGCCTTTTCAATATTTTCCACCCAGGAACCGGAGGTGTTTTCCGAATATAAGGAATTAGTACCGTCATAGGTAACGGCATCCGCATTGCTTGTAGAAGGAGTATAAGCTTCCACCTTGTAAACCTGATAATAATTCACATTGGTAGACAAAGGGGCTTTGACATAAATCCTGTAGGATTTTCCGGATTCCAGAGTCCAGGGTCTTGAAAAATTCTCGGAATACCATTCGTAATTGGAGGTGATATCGTTTTTATCCGCGATCTTTACAACTTCAAGCTCCGCTCCGTCCGTTATACAGTAAAGTACGGCATACAGATGTTCCGCCGGCGGGGTTGCTGTATTTGTCTTCAAATAAAAACCTACCTTGCTGACAACACTGGAGGAACCGGCAACATTTATTCTTTCGCCGTAGTATTTTGATCCATAAACAGGCAGATCAGTCGTTGCCGTATAATAAACATTTCCTTCTTTTACCCCGCCGCTTGCTGGAAGCAGAATATATACTGGCTGGCCGTTGGAATCCACCCAGGTCGTGCCGTTTACGGTCTGAAGAAGAGCCAGCAAGCTGTCCTGTGAATTATTATACGACAATACGCCGGTCTTCGGGCTGGTATAATACACGCCAAGATAATTTGTCGCAGTAGCCGACAAGGCTCCGTTCTCTTTCAACAATAAATGATAGCAAGTACCGGCGGTTACCGCGCAATCAGATATATCAACTGTAACCCACTGGTCTCCGTCGGATAAAACCGCACAATCAACCGTGGCAGAACCCAGATACGCGCCTGCGGGGTTATGACTTCCCGTACCGTCATCAGCCATTATTCCGCAGTCATAAGTTGCCGTACTTCCGGCATATTTATATACCAGCAACATTATTTTATCTATAGTCTGGGAATTCTGCGCGGTAAATCTTATAGAAACATTATGTTGGGCGTCCGTCATGCCGAAATTAGAGCTGGTATCTACTTTTGAAGTGCACCCGGAATAGCAAGAACTGCTTGTTTTAAGCTGAAGCGTACCATTGGTACCCGAACCGATAACATCGCAGTTTGTTAAATTCCCGCTTAAAAAATCAGAATCAGTCGTAATATTAAACGTGCCGGAAAACGCCGGGGAGAGTAAAATGGAAAAAAGAACTATAATTTTCGGAAATCTCTCTGCCATGGTAAAGGTATTTTAACATCAAGATATGCTGTTTTCAACTAAAATAAAGCCCTCATGAACATTCAGGCGGATTTCCGGACATTTGCACATATTTTTTTTCTTCTTTTCCTTCGGATCTAGCTCCCTCGGGTTCTACGGCCGCGGATGAAATTTCTTATGAACTTCTCTCAGGCGGGACCTGTCCACATGGGTATAAATCTGGGTCGTCGAAATACTTGAATGCCCGAGCATTTCCTGCACGCTTCGTAAATCAGCGCCGTGCGCGAGAAGATGCGTGGCAAAGGAATGCCTTAAGGTATGAGGTGTCACGTGTTTCGCTATTCCTGCCGCCGCTACGCGCTTAACTATTATCTTCCAGAGCCAGACTCTGCTGAATTTTTTTCCTCTTTTGTTCAAAAAAAGTTCTCCCGAAGAGGAATTTGTTTTTTCAACTATCACCCTGCGGGTTTTCTCTATATACTCATCCACCCAATCGGCAGCGACTTTGCCTACCGGAACAATCCTTTCTTTGCTTCCCTTTCCCATGCACCGGATATACTGCGCCCCGGTATCATAGTCATGAATTTTCAGATTGGAGACCTCAGAAATACGCATACCTGTGGCATACATCAGTTCCAACAGCGCGCGATCCCTTAAGTCATCCTTATCATTTTGTTTTACGGACTCAAGTAAACTGACAATCTCCTGTTCAGAAAGAACATCCGGAAGTTTTTTAATAAGACGGGGGGATTCCAATTCTGCCGCAGGATTTTCTTCCATCTTTTTTTCCAGTGAAAGAAACTTAAAAAAGGTCTTAATTGCCGAAAGTTTTCTTGCTGAAGAGGAGGGATCGTATTTTTCTTTCATGGCAGAAAGATAATCCAGTATATCATGCTTGGTTATCCTGGCCGCATTCCCGATGCCTTTTTTTTCCAAGAAATCAAGAAATTGATTAATATCATTTTTGTAAGAACTCACCGTACTAGACGGATAACGCCGTTCAGTGGAGAGGTACATGAGAAATTCGGGTACAAGCTCAAGCATGATAACTCCAACCTGTAAATTTATTACGTTTTTCCTCATAATCAATGACAAGGTACAAATGACGAATTACAATATTTTGTAATTATCTTCTATCATTTTTGAGCAACACAAAACGTATCAGCGGTTTAAGCCTTCTTTTACTTTACCTTCATCCCACTGTTATATCTACTATATGTTCTTTTCCATCATCAATCATATCTATAACATTATCTTCGCAGAGAATTTTATCAACTTTACAATTTAAGATCTTTCTTTCCTGGCCGGTAATCTGTACTTCAAAATTATACGTTGATTTCTTATATCTATACCCTATTTTAACAAATTTCCAACCTGTTTTTAAACATGACGGATTAAGGGATATTCTGTTCCCTTGAATTTTTATGCCTATCAAATATTCCATAATAAGCCGGTACATCCATCCCGCAGAACCAGTATACCAGGTCCATCCGCCCTGCCCTGCTCTCTTTTTATTCGAGTAAACATCCGCAGCAACCACATACGGCTCTGATTTATATTTTACAGCGCCGGTTCTGTTTTTCGCGTGATTTATCGGATTTATCATATTGAGCAATTCCCAGGCTTTATCTTTATCGCCCATTATTGCATAAGCTATTATTACCCATATTGCAGCATGTGTATACTGCCCGCCGTTTTCCCTTATGCCGGGGATATATCCTTTAATGTATCCCGGCTCATCCTCCGACACGTCAAATGGAGGAGTAAAGATTTTTATAATTTTATTTTTTCGGTCTACCAGGAGTGAATCAACTGATTCCATGGCATTTCTCGCCCTCTGGGGATCCGCGGCTCCTGATATAACAGACCAGCTTTGAGCAATAGAATCTATCGCGCATTCCGCATCCGTTTTGGATCCGAGAGGCTTGCCGCTGTCATAAAAAGCCCTTATATACCATTCACCGTCCCAGCCGTTTTTTTCTATATTCTGCCTTAATATTTCCGCCTCTTTTTTCATTGCTTCCGCGGACGTCTTGTCATTTTTTATTTCAGCCATTTTGACCGCTGAATTTAATGTACAATACAGAAAAAACGCAAGCCATACGCTTTCTCCCTTGCCTTCATGCCCTACCAGATTCATACCATCATTCCAGTCTCCGCTGCCCATAAGAGGCAGCCCGTGTTCACCGTAGGCGCTTGCTTTCTTTAAAGCTCTTAAGCAATGCTCATAAATGCTTCCGGATTCTTCCGAACGCACAGGCTTATCATAATACGATTCTTCATCGGAATTAAGGACCCTTCCTTCCATATAATTTACTTTTTCATCAAGTATACCGGTATCCCCTGTAACTTCCACATAACGCCAGAGTACAAAAACAAGCCAAAGCATATCATCGGAACATCTTGTCCGTACACCCCTGCCAAAAGGCTCATGCCACCAGTGGAGAACGTCGCCTTGTCTAAACTGATGGGCCGCACATCGTATAATATGCTGCCGAACGATCTCCGGTTCCGAATACATAATTGCGAGGCAGTCCTGCAGCTGATCCCTGAAACCAAACGCGCCGCCGGACTGATAATATCCGGCTCTGGCAAAGAACCTGCTTGATAATGTCTGGTATATAAGCCACCCGTTCGCAAGTATATTTATTTCATTATCCGGCGTCTCAATTTTTATCGCACCGCATATCCTATCCCAGTATTTTCTGACCTTTATCAGCTCTTCGTTTGCCTTTATTGTTCCGGAATGTCTTTTAATAGTTTCACCGGTAATATAAGCGCTTTTGTTCCCTCCGGTGGTAAAGACGATCTCCCGTTCCTGTCCTTCCACCAGACTGAATTGAACCTGTAATGCGAAACACGGGTCAAAACCCACACCCACCCTTCCCGACAGCTTTGAATTTTTCATCGCCTGAGGATCGGCAATAGATCTATTCCGGCCTATAAACTCCGTTTTATCCCCGGTAAAACTTCTTCTTGCCTCATTTACATTCATAAAAACCGTGTATCCCGGAAATTCGGTATTATACGGATTTCTGGCCATTAGAGCGCCGCTATGATGATCCATTTCCGTGATAATATGCATGTCGTTTTTTCTTTCCAAAGATCCAAGCACGAGGTCATAGTATAAGGTTACAGAAATATTTCTTTTTGTTTTACCTGTGTTCTTTATCTTTACTATCGTATATTTCACCGGATCTTCAGCAGAAACAAACACGGTCATTTCTGTCTGAATAGAACTCTCAAGGTATTCAAAAACGCTGTAACCCAGGCCGTGCCTGCAGACGTATGTGTTTTTTCCCCTGGCAGGAAAAGGAGAAGGCGACCAGAATCGGCCCGTTTCTTCATCCCTTATATATACCGCTTCTCCGCTTTTATCTTCCACCGGATCATTCAGCCACGGAGTAATCCTGAATTCATGAGAGTTTTCAAGCCACGTATAGGCTCCTCCCGCTTCCGAAAGAATAGTTCCGATACGTTCATTCGCAATAACATTAGACCAGGGAACCGGAGTACTCTCCCCGGGATTGAGTATTATGACATATTCTTTTCCCTCCTTGCCGAATCCTCCAAATTCATTAAAATATATTAATTCATTTTTGTCCGGATTAAGAGTCTTACTGCGGTCTCCGGCGCGTATTTTTACGGTTTTTAAGAGCGGGACGGCAGAAGGCGGGAGTTTTGCTCTCTTTATCTGCTCGGAAAGAAGCCCTCCAAAATCTGAAATAACAATCTTTGCAACAGACTGCATCAGTATTTTATCTTCTTCCGACATCTGGTCCGTACGCCTTACAAATATGCCTCCGGGTCTGTCTACAAGATGGGATTCCGTACCCGTCGTAATTATCCCCATTATCTGATCCTGAAGCTGCTGGCGGTAACTTGAATGGTCTTCATTCCATATGACCAGGTCAACGCTCAACCCTTTCATTCTCCAGTAGGCATGCGCTTTCAAGAGCTGTATTACTATATCCGTATTGGACATATCGCTCATTTTTAGAAGCACTATCGGGAGCTCCCCGGATATACCGTAACCCCACAAATCCGACTGGCCTCTTGTGTTTTTAAGCATAACAGCGGAATTTGCCCGCCACAGCTGGTTTGAAAAGATTATCGCCCCTGCAAGGCGTCCGTACATTTGCGCATCTATTTCGGTTGCGTTAAGCTGCTGGAGCAGTACCTGCGCATGAGTCCAGGCAAGCGCAAAAACCCTGTCTGCCAGGCTCCTGTCTTTATATTTATCAATAAGGCTTAACGCCGCATTTTTTGTTTCGGCTACACCCGTAACAATATCGACCAAGACTGTTTGATCGGGCTCGACCCGGAGCATACACCTTGAGGAAATCACGGGATCAAGCACATCGCCTTCCGTATTAGAAAGCCTCCCCGCATCTTCCATCATTGCGGGATTTCTTACAGATCTGTTGCGTCCTATAAATTTTTCCCGGTCAGTTTCAAAAGAATATCCCTCCGGGTTTTTTCCATGCACGCTCATAACATGAAAAAGAAACGGGGGCTTCTCGCTCTTTGAACCTGAACGCCTTGTGCATATTATGGAATTCCTGTCCTTCAGGATTTCGGTCTGAACGAACATATTGCCAAAACACGGATGAAGCTCGTCCGCTATTTGGTCCCGCAACGAAACTTCGCCGTAAGTAGTTATTTCCACCTGCCTGCTGGTCCAACCATAGTTTGTGATCCGTATCCTTTTCAACTCAATATCATCTTCCGGCGAAACAGATATTTCCGCGTTTATCCCTATGGAATTGTCCATTCTCTTAAATTCAGCCCTCGCCTGAAGAAAAGACACCTCGTACCTGTCGGGTTCTTTTAATGCAGGCTGATATCCCATCGACCAGAATTCATTCTTCTCAACATCTTTTATGTATACAAACGGGCCCCAATTATCCAGCGTCGAGTCAACTCTCCATCTTGTTACCGCAATATCCTTCCATTTTATATATCCGCCTCCGGAATTGGTTATCATCACATGTATCCTTCCGTTGGAAAGAAGATGCACTTCGGGCGCCGGCAAATTCGGATCCGTAAACGTCCTGACAAGCGGAACATCTGCTCCGCTCCTTTGGAGGGTTCCTCCCGGGGAATATTGCGGATAAAAAGGGATTATTCTTGGAATTTTTTCTTCAAGCAGTATGGAAGCGGAACGCATCGCGATGTTTTCCATGAAACGACGCTGCATACTGTTGTTATGGATGACATTCGATAAGGCAATAAAAGACATCCCCTGATGATGAGACATGTAGGAAGTTATTATTTTTCTCTTTTCCTCTCCGGTAATTCTTACTTCGGTGAAATCAACTGCTTCATACATGCCGTATTTACCTTCCATCCCGGTTTTTGACATTTCCTGAAGATTCAAACACGCCTTATCGGGATAGACCATTAGAGCCAACATTGATGCATACGGCGCAATCACAAGTTCCTCGCTCAGCCTCGGCCGGAACCCTAAGCCGGGGATGCCAAACGATGAATACTGGTAATTAAACTGTGAATCAACGGTATTATATCCGGACTCGGATATCCCCCATACAACACCCTTTTGCGCGCAATATTTTATCTGCCTGTCAACTACCGTTTTATAAGTTTTATCAAGCAATGTATCCTTATGTGAAGGCATTACGATGAGCGGCATCAGGTATTCAAACATGGAACCGCCCCAGGACAAAAGAGCCGGCTCTCCGGAAAAAGTCGTGAGTAACCTGCCCAGCGCAAACCAGTGCTCCTGAGGAACTAGGCTCTTCGCAACCGCGATATAGCTGAACATCCTGGACTCCGAGGCCAGGAGATCATAGTAACCGTTGTCATATTTCTTTACGCCGTCATTGTACCCGATATAAAACAGGCGTCTGAACTTATCATAAAGAAATGCATAATCCGCCTCAGAAAGAGAAGCACATTCAGCTGCGAGTTTTTCCGCCCTTTTAAGAATGCCTGCGGCATTTTCCGCTCCTTGTTCTATCATTCTTTGAAGGTTTATTATTCCGTCATTCTTCACTCTTTTTTCAAGCGCTTTAAATAAAACATCCGTTTCTACATATAGTTTTGAAATATCTCCTATCGTCGGAATATAAGTTTCGAATCCTTTCATTATTTTTTTAATAGAGTCAAACTCCTCTGCTCCCTCAAGCTTATTTTCATTCAATATCAATCGTTCGTATTCTTTGGAGCCCGTCCAGGGCGCAAATCCTTTTAATTCCGACAGGACGGCACTGCCTTGATCGACCAGCGCCTTTGCCCATTCCCCGGCATCCTTGTTTTTCAGATTATTCGCAAGGACCAAGACCTTGTCCGCATGATCTTTAATCCGTAAAATCTTTGACAAGAAACCGCTTAGTCCGGCAACTTCTTCTTTAACCTCCGCCTCGATTCTTTGAATGATCTCTGCAATTCCGGCTTTTTCCTTTTCTTTTTTGGGGGTCTGTACGGCAGCCTTTCCGACCAAAACAAACACATCAGCGAGACCTTTGAGTGTTTCTTTAGACACCACATGAATTTTCTGCGTTTCTTTAAGAGCGCTTTCCAGAACTATCAAATGCCCTATAAAATTACCGCTGTCCACGGTTGAAATATACCTGGGAGGGAGAACCTCAAGCGTTTTAGTATCATACCAGTTATAAAAATGGCCGCGAAACCTCTCCATCTTCGCAAGGGTAGCAAACGCATTTTCAATGCGCGTAAGGAATTGAGAGGAGGGCATGTATTTAAACTCTCTGGAAGCTGCGCAGGACAGAAAATATAATCCGATATTTGTGGGAGATGTTCTGTGCGCAATTCTTTCAACAGCACCTTCCTGATAATTATCCGGCGGTATCCAATTATCCTCCTCGCCCGCAAATACTTCGTAATACCGCCAAATCTTTCTTGCCAGCGCCCTAAGATACTGTATTTGCCTCCGGCCGAGGAATACCTTATGTTCCGCAGACGGACGGCTGATTGACCAGGTAAAGAACGGAGACGCAAACCAAAATCCAAGCAGCACCCACGAGGAAAGCAAGGTCATATATGAATACGACAGCATAAAAACAACAAGCAATAAAGATATAACCGGGGCAAACCACATTGACGCCATAACGCCGGGCAGGTTTTCATTAAATTCCAGAGCAAGCATTCCTGCCGGTTTCCATTCAAGCAATTTTTTATGTGAAATATGTTTTCTGAAATTTGCCGTAATAACCGCGTGAACGCTATAGTAAGCCTCATAGGGCAATACTATCAAAGAGATTCCCGCTTGCGCGAGTCTTGTAGTGATGGAACTGATAATACTATTCATGTAGGATTTAAACGACATGTCTTCCGGCTTTTTTAAAATATCCATGGTAATCGAAAGAATAGTAGGGATCAGCACCACCAGAACCACAAAGATACTCCAAAAAAACGGATGAGCAAAAACAGTCCATCCCAAGATCAGTAAAATAAGCATAGCGGCGGGAATCAGACTTCTTCTTAGATTGTCAAATATCTTCCACTGATTAAGAAAAGAAAGCGGGTTCTTTTTTTTCGCTTTTTTTTCATCCAGAACATTTTCAAACAACCACCTTGAGATCTGCCAGTCGCCTCTTATCCATCGATGCCTTCTGTAAGCATCTTCAACCAGCTCCGACGGGTATTTCTCATATAATACAACATCGCTCATTATTCCGGATCTTAAATAACAGCTCTCAATAAGGTCGTGGCTTAAGACCAGATTTTCCGGGAAAACTCCGTCCGTAACCTCAGAAAACACTTCAACATCATATATCCCTTTTCCAAAAAACGAGCCCTCTGAAAATACATCCTGGTATACATCTGACACCGCCCTGGAATAGGGATCGATGCCGGTTTCACCTCCGAATATCTTCGCAAACATTGAAGCATTAAGACTTTCAATCGTTATACCGAGCCTGGGCTGAAGAATCCCGTACCCTTCAGTTACTTTGCCCTTTTCTTTGTCTATTACAGCCGCATTAAGAGGATGCGCAATAGCCGCAGCCATTTTCCTCACTGAATCAAGGGGCGCGTGAGTATCCGTATCCAGGGTAACGACATATTTTACGGTTTTAAGTATATCTCTTTCCCCGACCACTATATTATCGCTCCCGGGCTTTTCCCTTCCCCTGATCAGATCGTTAAATTCCGCAAGTTTGCCTCTTTTTCTCTCATACCCCATCCAGGCTTTCTCTGATTCATTCCACTTTCTAAACCTGTGCATAAGAAAAAATATGCTTTTTCTTTCCTCCTGATATTTCTTGTTTAATTCCTCTATTCCGTTTTTTACATGAAAAAGAAGCTCGTTGTCGCCTTCTGTTTCCCTGCTCAAAGCATCGGAAAAATCCGTAAGCAGCGCAAAATATATATTCTTATCCTTATTTGAAAAATATTCTATCTCCATTTTTTCAAGAAGCGCTTCTATATTTTTTTTGGAGAATATCATGGTCGGAACAGCCACCACGGTTCTGAACTCATCAGGGATCCCCGCAGAAAAATCCAGTTTGGGAAGGACCTTGGGCTTTACAAATACCGTTATAAGCCAGTTTACAAGAGAACCTCCCAGATTGCCCGAGCAGAATAGAATAAGAACGCCCGCCACAGCAATATGCCCTAGAGGGCTGTCGCAATACAATAGAAATGAAATTACCGCGAAGGATATGAGAAGTGTAACGGCTCCTATAGAACCTGCATAAAAGAAGAACGGTCTCTTTTTCAGCAGCCTTGTAATTATATCTTTAGCGCTGCGCCTGTACGCCGCCTGCTTTTCAAGTTCGTATATACCTTCGTCTATTAAAAAATATCCGACATGGCAGTATTTGTGCTTCTCTCCGGCTTCCGTCTTTTCAGCCGCAAGCTCGACACATTTAGCCGCAATTTCTTTCTCTGAGAAACTGCTTTTTCTGGCAAGCCTTTCAATAACATGCCTGTACATGTCCCGGGTATCAAAATTCATTTTATCGTATATTCCTGAAGGATCTTTCGACAGAACCGAATGAACCGAACTCATACTTTCAACAAACTCATTCCAATCAAGCGAATTCAGCAATCTCAAGCTGTTAATGCTGTTACCGACAGAAACCTGATCCATGGCCTGCTGCTGGCCTTCAAGCATCACCAGCTTTTCCATCGTCAAACCCTGCTCTTCAACTCTCTGCTGCAACCATGTGAGCGAAAGGGCCAACGCAATATTCTGCCCCTGTATCCTTCTGACCAGTTCAGAAACAAAAGCGCTTGTCATTGGCAAACTGGCTTTTGCCATCTCGGCCATTTCTACTATTACATCCTTAGGGGATTCTACCGCTTTTTTTATCAATCTTTCAGCCCAAGAAGCGGCCAGGTCCCGGTCCTTACGCCCTATGTAGATTCTCACACCGACCCGCCTGAGATTTTCTATAAGCGACAAACGCAGCATGATAGGAATGGCCCAAAGTTCGCCGAGGGACAGGTTAATCTTTGACTGGTATGCCGAAATATACCTGTTTAAACTGTTCCGGTGCAGTCGTCCGTCAGAATGAGAAATCAGCTCCAGAGCCAGGCAGTAAACGCGCGGGTATCCTTCGAAAAGCCCGTTTTTCAGGCGGGGAAGCTCTTTACTGAAATTTTTCGGAAAGTGTTTTTTAGCTATCCTAACCTGTTCTTCAATCAGGTAGAAATTGTCTATAAGCCACTCCGCTGCAGGCACTATCTTAAGCTTTTTTTCCAGGGTTGAAGACAGAATATCATAGACATCTACAAGTATCGCCTCGTTTTCATCAAGCCTTTTAAGAAGCTTGTCTTCACCGGGTTCTACCGCTATTTCATGTGTTTCTGCTATCTTTTTTGCGTGAAGTTCAAGCTGTTCAACGCTGAATATTTCTTCACGAAGGGGTAATTCATCATGATATTTAACGATAAGCTCATCGCTTATCACCTTAGCCTTTAACCAGGCTATGTTTTTCCTTATGTTTTCGGTTGTTATTTCCATTTAAGTATTTTACTCATTTGAAATTATACCAGATGCCTGCGTTTTTCTCAACATATTACAGGAAGAAAAACTACAAACAAAATATTTTATTTAATTTCTTTCCGCCAAGTCCCGGATGATACCTGAATGTTTACCCGTGAGGAAGTTCAGACCTTTTTAAAACAAGATGAGCAAATGCGCTACAAGGAATTATCTTGGATTTCTAATTTTACATATCAGAATTTATTCTTTTTAAAAATATTCTTTCATCCTTCCAGATCGGGACCTTTCGGACCTTTCCTGTTCCTCTCTTCAAGATTTCTTATGAACTGGTCAACAAGGTCTCTGGCTATTTCTTTACAGCCCAGGCCGAAAGCAAGGGCAATGCCAAAAGTTACGGCAGCAAGTATTATAAGGAAAGTATAGCTTATTATTCCGGAACCTATTTTTAAATTTTCAAAAGCAAGAATAATCACCAGGATCATTGCCGCATATTTTGTCCCTTTGGAAAACAACCCGGGATGCGGAAAAGCGGCATTATTTGCGACTGTCTGGACAAAATTCCCAAGGAAAGATGCCGTCAAACCGCCTACAATAAAAATTATCATAGAAGAAACAATGCTTGGTATTTTTTCCGACATTTTTTCAAAAATAGGCTCAAGTACCGATATACCCGCTATATCGGCCACGGTAAAAAGCGTTATCATGATCATGAGCCAGAAAAATATTATTCCTGCCAGCCTTGAGGCCGTATAGTCAATCTTTCCTTTTTTTAATATTTCTGTAACTCCAATTTTATCCGCTAATACATTTAATTTAATCAGTTCCAATATTTTCGAAACCAGAAAACGGATTAGAATTGCCATAAGCCAACCGACAAGTATGACGACAGAACTTATCAATATCCGGGGAAAATATTCTAAAAATTTATTTAACAGCAGACTTATTTCTGAAAGCTGAATATTCATTTAGGCCTCCTCATTGCTGATTACTTGTATTATAACATTTTCGTTCAAATACACAAAACATCCTTTACCATGCCGGTAAAATATTTTGATTAATTATTTATCTGCACCTCAGGATATTTTGTCTATACCTGCAACCAGCTGGATTATTTCTTTTACAGATAATCCTGCTATACCTAAACTCTCGACAGTTCTGCCCAATTTATAATAATCTTTATCATGCATTATGCACGCAAAATCTATGATTGATCTGACCGTCGGCATATCTATTCCAAACATACGGCCTATTGAGTAAAGAGGAACCAGGCTCATCGGAACATCTTCAAAAATATACCTGTGGTTAATATTTAAAGGTGCACTTATTCCCTTATAACCGCTGCTCTCCTGTATTGCTTCATAAAGATTTTTCCCGGGAGAATCATAAGTAAGATAGAGCCACTCCCTCGCGCTTAAAACCCTGATTCCCAGTTTTTCCGCAACTGCTACTCTCTCCCGGTCTATTGCTTCAAGAATCTTTGCCACTGCGGGTGTTACTCCATCCAGATAATACTCAAAACGCCCGTGAGTATTCTCTATCCATCCGGCATTCATGATTGTCAACGCAGGATGAAACACAGCCCCGATATTATCAAGACTTGTTTTTAAAACATTGTCCCCGGCCACAAACTGAGGAAAAGCTTGTTTTATAACATCCAGGGTTTCAGAAATCCAGTGCGCGGGAAGTGTCGCAAGCGCCACAGCATTTTTTATCCTGTGAATATTCGCCTCCGAGCCGGACACCGCCCTTGATGCATAAATAAAAGTTTGTGTTTCCGAAACAATAACCACAGCAGGGGATTTGTTATCTTTCAGTATTTTCCTGAACTCCAGAGCTCCCCCGGTCCGTCCGGGATTAAGCACAATAATCTGCCCGTCTCTTAAATAAGGCGAACAAAGTTCCGCAAGGGATTTATGGGCCGTAGAGGGAGTTACAATCATCAGCACATCTGCTCCTGTTATAGCTTCCTCTATATTGGAAGTTACCTGCTCTATCTTCCCGAAACCATCAACTTCTCCTCCGATCCGTATTCCGCCGTGCCACCTGACGGCATTAAGTTTTTCATCGGTTCTATTATACAGCCTTACGGGAAATCCCATTATAGAAAGATGACCCGCCATAGCCATACCTCCATGCCCCGCGCCCAACACGCAAAAAGTTATATTTTTGCCTTTTCCGGCTGTTTGCTTTATCAATTGTTTAAGCTTTATTTCCGATGCTTCATTCATCAGAACACCTCTGTTTTGCCGGAACATTGAACCACGGAATAGGGAAATCTTTCCCGGAACAAACGGTAATAAAGAAGCTCTTCTTTTGTTCTCACTCTATTATTCTTTTCCTTCTTAAAATCGGAATCCGTAATCTTTTCTTCGGCATATTCTTTTAATATTTCCATGGACCCCGCCCCGGCGGAAAACTTTTGTTTAGGCCGGTTCACAATTATTATCGGCAGATATTCATTAAAAGCTTCTCTTAGAATCCACTTCTCCTGCCTGTCTTTCTTTTGCTTAAGCTCCGCCGGAATGCTTATAATATAAGATAAAAATTCAGAATCTAAAAATGGAACTCTTCCCTCTACTGAATGCGCCATTGTCATTCTGTCAACTCTTTGGAGATTTGTAAAGTGTAAATTACCCGTTATTTTATATAGCTCTTTATATAGATCTTTTTTTTCATTAATTTTCCCGAGATATTTATATCCGCTGAACAATTCATCAGCGCCTTCCCCGGCAAGCACAACTTTTACCTTTTCACCGGCAAGCTTTGAAAGAAAATACGAAGGAAGAGCGCTTCTTACCAGAGGAGCATCAAACGATTCAAGGTGATATATTACATCTGGAAGCGCTTCGAGCAGATCTTTTTTGGTATAAACAAACTCGTGATGCTTCGTTCTAAGGTACTCCGCAACTTTTTGAGAATAAAATAAATCATCAGAATCTTTCATGCCCACCGTAAAGGAATTGAGGTCCATAATGTTTTTCTTCATGATAGCGGCTATAATACTGCTATCCACACCCCCGCTTAAGAAAACCCCGACCGGAACATCCGACATCAAGCGTTTTTGCACTGCTTTCTCAAGTAAACACTCAACCATAGCGGTTATAACTTTAATATCAGCACTGATAGATACTTTTCCCGGAAGCTCGTAGTATTTTATAAAATCACCTCCCGAAACATAATAATAACCCGGCAAGAATACCGAAACCCTTTCGCATTCCAGCAGTGCTTTTATCTCCGAAGCAAAATACATCGTATCTTCTTTTACCCCAAAATACAAAGGTTTGATCCCAATCCTGTCGCGTCCGATAAAAAGTTTACCGTTATCACATATGGCAAACGCAAACATTCCGTCAAGTTTTTTTATACATTCAGGGCCTTCTTCTTCATAAAGATGCAAAATAACTTCTGTGTCCGTTTTGGTGCTAAAAACATGTTTTTGCTTCAGTTTCTCTTTCAGTTCTTTATAGTTATATATCTCTCCATTAAACACAATACATTTTGTACGGTCTTCGTTAAAAATCGGCTGGTGTCCGCCTTTAACATCTATAATTGAAAGCCGGACTTGCCCCAAGGCAATATTATCTTTAATATAAGATCCGGTATCATCCGGTCCTCTATGTTTGATGGATAAAAGCATTTTATGCATCTCGCCGGGTAAATACTTTCCTTCAATTACGGCTATTCCGCACATATTCCTTCTCCTCTAAATATGTTTTTAATTCTTTCTTTTTCCTTTATTTCTCTGTTTTCACAATAATCATAGACAACACAACGCCCCTTTATTATCCTTGTAGTAACCTCGCCTTTTGCGTATGAATTGCCCTTCAGATGCGGGGCATCAAATAATCCGATTCTCACGGCCGAGGCAATTGAAAATGAATCGATAAAAGCATCTTTCTTTTTATTCTCTCGCAAAACTTTCAAGGATTTTAATATTATTCCAGCTTCTTTAATAAGTTCTTTCTTTCTTCTTTGCACAAGCGGATCAATAGTCAGGTCAGGAAAATCATAAAGCGCGTTTTTAAGCATTCCGTGTATTATTTTACAACTCTCTATTAATTCCTCCGCCTTAATAGCATGATGTCCTTCGCTGAATCCGACAACATGAAATATATCGGGTTTTAAAGCCAGGCTTAAAACCCCTGAAGAAGGAAGCTGCCCCTTGGAAATATCCATATCGGCAGAAAAACTGTTCAGACCGGCTCTAACCTCTGTATAAACTTTAAAAGCTTTATCAGATAAGTTTTCTATCATTTCTTTTTTTGCAAGCATCTTGGCCAGATCCATTCTGGGTGAAGTACCGGAAGGCGTATTGAACATATATTGAGAAATGTAGTGCCTTACTCCGAACGCTTTTGCATTATAGGCGGCAAGAAAAGCCATAGCGACCGCAAGGCTGTCGTGGGCATCCCTTAAACTCCATTGGTGTGATTCATTTACCTCAACAGGAATATTTCTTTTCGCATACCATTTGATTGCTTCCTGATTACCTTCGATGGTCTCCATCATCTTTCGCGAAGATCTGCCGTCAAGAATACCATACCAGCACAATGGGATGGCGCCCCAGGCATTACGAATGGTAGATTCCGACATTTTCGCCCATTTTATAAGGTCATTTGTACCCGCATAACAACGTACCAGAGGGTAATTACCGCGTCTGCTTACATTATAAATATTCTTCAAATCTTCGGGCTTTCGTAAAGGAACGCCTCCGGCTCCATCAAGTTTCTTATCCATCTTACTTTGATTAAAAAAGAATTCCTGGGCATTCTGGTCCGGCCCTAAAGAAAGTATATCCAGAACTCCCGAGTCCGAGATCTTTTTTATTCCTTTTATTGTTTCTCTCAGCGTCGGCCTGCCGAAATGATGCCGTATTAGAGGATAAGGATGAGCGGCGGCAATTCTCTTTACTAGACTGCCTGAATATTTTATTTTTTTTCTCTTATTTATTTTCCCTTTTAAAATATTTATAATTTCACCGGCGCTCTCCTCCCCTGAAAATACAGCCGAGAACAAGCCGCATTTTTTTGCTGCAACTGCGACAGGCTTAGTTCCTCCAAAAATAATATCTATATTTATATTTTTATTTTTATATTTTTTAAGTTCTTGAAATATATTCTTTGTGTTTCTCGCTGTTAATCTGTAACTTAAGGCAATAATATCCGCTTTACGTTTTTTTACTTCCCTGAATATTATTTCAAGAGGAACGGCTACTCCTAAAAATTCGGTTTTATACCCATGGTCTGCTGCAAGTCTCAGGAAATTTATTATCCCTGCGGCATGCACGCAACCGCCTATTGTCGCACCTATAATTATTTTATCCGTAATGTGCACCCCCTTTTTTCGCTGAAAAACTTTTTCTTTTTATTCTTTTACTTCCGGTTTATCATTCTCAAGAGCTTCGGTCATGCTGTATAATATCTTATCAAGCACTTCTTTGTCTTTTTTTTCCAGCTTGCTTACCACCCCCGCCAGCTTGTCGTGGAGGGTATCCGGAGTACTTTTTGCAATTATTTTTCCATCAAGAGTCAGGCCGATAATAATAACCCTTCTATCGTCAGATATCCTTTTTCTTTCAACCAGCTTTTTTTCTTCCAGCCTGTCTACAGCGCTGGTAATTGTACTTGGTGAAAGAAATGTTTCCCTGCTGATTTCATTTAAGGGAATATCGCCTTTTCTGTATAGAACTTTAAGACAGGCCAGTCTTGACGTATTTAAATCATAAATCTGACGAAGCCGGGATGAAAATATATCAACCGCTCTTATTATTTTTCTTAAGTTTGTCAGGATCCTGCTGTCTATTGTTTCCAGTTCTTTATTCATATTTCTCCTTTATTATTTTTCATATTTTACCGCATTAATTTTACTGCAAATCTTACCGCCTTTATTTCCTGTTCTTACTTGCGCCGATTGTAATTATAAATCCTTCTTTATTTTTTATTCTTTGTTGTCTTTTTCGCGGGAAATTTTTTGGTAACAGCTTTTCTGGGTTTTATTTTTTTCTCGGGGATTTTTACTTTTCCCGGTTTTATATCTTCCGGTATATTATTGGAAATAGGCGCAAGTGTGCGAAGATATACAACCAAACTTTTTAAGTCATCGTCAGTTAAGCCTCTATAGTAATCATAATAAAGAGGGGCCTTTCCGTTTGCGCCCTCGCTCTTTATCATATTTATTACTTCTTCATCAGTCATCATTCCTATACCGGTATCGTTATCCGGGGTAAGGTTTTTGGCATAATAAACGCCCCAGGCGCCTTTATAGCCGTCTTTGCTCCCTGCCATAAATTTATTAAACTCCGGTTTGCCGTCCTTACCTATAGGAGTATGATGCGCAAGTACGCCGCACGCGCCTGCCAGGTATTTTCCGCGCTCAATCATTTCGTATTCCGACATCTTTTTAGAACAACCAAAAGAAAAAAAGACCGCAAAACAAACCGCCAATAGCGCTCCTTTCTTCAACAGACTTCTCCTTCCCAAGTAAATAGATATTTTCCATGCGCCGAAACTCCGGACGTAAGTCCGCAGAGGTTCATTTTCTGCAGTGTTATTACTGCACCTCAAAACCAAACCAAGCTTCCTTCTTTGCTCTTTTCTTTTTCTCTTCATCGGGATTTAATTGGAGCTTAAATTCCTGTTTTGGATATATTAGATCAGGATTCTTGATAATATTCATATTGTTTTTATAAATCAGAGGCCACATAAAAGGATCATTATATATTTCCTTTTTCTTGGAAATATTCCACAAACAGTCTCCTTTTGCCACTGTATACAAAATATCGGTTACACCTTTACACATTTCCAGGGCAGCGTTTGAAGAGACCATGGAACTCAATGAGAATCTCACTGAATCAATATATTCCCCTGCTTTAAAATGCGACTCAGCTTTTCTCAGATCCGCTTTTGACATATTCGTCATATCTTTACATTTTCCCCCTGCACCGCTTTTGACTGCGCTTTCATACAACTCTTTTGCTTCGGTTAATTGCTTTATCGCATTACTCTTTATCTCCTGCTCTTTAATCTTTTCATCAACAATTTCTTCTGTTTTCTTGGAAATTTCAAGAGATTTGTTTAAATCTCCTTTATCCAGCGCTTTCTTCGCAGAATTAAGATCTTTCGTTACCTTTTGGATTATTTTCTCGTTTTCCGGAAGCTTTTTAAGTTCCTCAATTTTCTTTTCTGTTTTTTCTATTGATTTTAACGTTTTCTGCAAGGTATTTTGATCCTTTATAATATCTTTATTTTGAGCACATCCTGTTATCAATCCAAACAGTATCAGAGCGGGCAACATCATGGTCTTCACAAACACTTTTATGATTTTACTATATTTTTTCATAGATCCTCCTGATTTAAACTACTTATTTTTTTCCCTGGATTTTTCTTTTACACCTTCTGTCAGAGTAATATCATCAAGATAATATTCAAGTTCCTCCTCTGCATCTTTTGGAGTACAGATAACACGAATAACCCTTATTTTATGATCCAAAGCGCTTATCTCATGAGTACTCGCATCCGTTGCTTTTGCTACCTGAATAACTATATGGTTCCACTCCCCTGCTTTCAATTTCTTTGAAATCCTGGGCTGCATATTATCGGAAGTCGGCGAAACAGCTCTAAAATTAACACCTATAGATTTTACGTTCTTCTTCGGCAGAATATAAAATGAAAAATTTGTTGTTTTAGTAACAGTAAATTCTTTGGCTTTCTTCGGGAATATATATTTGCCTGTTCCTTTAACCTGTAAGGAAAATTTTCCCGAGACCGCAGAGCCTTCTGTGTCCACCACTTCGACCTCTGAATCTCCTTCCGCCATCCAGCCGCTGTCGCTTTCATCCTCAAAATCATCCTTAAATATTTCCTTGCCCTGTTTTTCCTCAGCCCCATACACATATGCACTTACATTGGCCATACAAAACAAAATTAGACCCGTGAATACTATCATACTTGTTTTTATCTTCATTTTTCCTCCTCTTTTCTTCTTTACTATAAACTCCTCTTTCCCTTATGAAAGTATTCTGCCTTATTTTATAAGCATTATGAAACTTTCTTTTATATTCTTGTTTGACGCCAGCCAAGTCAATATATTTTACTACTAAACCTTTTACATGTAAAGTATATCACGTTTTTTAATTTATTTCAAGGAGAATAATGTTTTTCCAAAAAAAAAATTGACTTAAATATCTTTTAGAGTATAATTACAACTAGCTTTTTTGATACAATAAATTCCAGATACTTGCAACAAAACTTTTAAATTTTTAAAACGGATAAAGGAGCGTTTGTAAAAATGACTATTATTATTTTATTTGTCATATTAATAATTGTACTATTAGCTCCTTTTACGATAAAAAAAGCGGAAAAAAACCTGGAACTATTCCTGTTTTTAATGGGCGTTGTTACAATTTCAGTAACATCACGATGGTCTTTTAACATTATAGAAGAAGCCCTGGTTGAACCCATAAAAATTACCGTGGCTGTACTTACCGCCGGGCTTTTATTCCGCGAATTAAAAGGCTTAATAGAGAATAACGTAAATCGTACAGTCGAGATAATTGGATTAAGATTATTTTCTTTTTTACTCGTGTTTTTTCTCGGTTTATTATCCAGCGTAATTACCGCAATAATTGCCGCACTGGTGCTGGTAGAAGTTATTTCTCATTTAAAACTGGATAAAAAACGTGAAACAAAACTTGTAATTCTCTCCTGTTTTTCTATTGGGCTTGGGTCCGCACTTACACCGATAGGCGAACCCCTTTCCACAATTGCAACAGCAAAATTAAAAGCCGCGCCCTATTTTGCCGGTTTCTGGTTTTTAGCAACTCATTTATGGTTATACATAATTTCATCTTTATTTATTTTTGGGGCAATTGCCTCATACTTTTCAGGTTCTAATCTTTCCCAAGAATCGGGATTAAAGGAACAGTCCAGGGAAAGATTTAAGGATATTTTAATACGAACAGGGAAGATTTATCTTTTTGTAATGGCTCTTGTTTTCCTCGGGGCCGGATTTAAACCGCTTGTTGATAATTATATTGCCAAAATCTCTCCTGAAATACTTTACTGGATAAATATGCTCTCCGCCGTACTCGATAATGCCACTATAACCGCGGCTGAAATAGCGCCGGGCATGAGTCTGTATCAAATAAAATCTGCGCTGATTGCGCTTCTTATTTCGGGAGGCATCTTGATTCCCGGCAACATCCCTAATATTATTGCCGCAAACAAACTTGGAATTAAAAGCAAGGATTGGGCAAATTTTGGCATTCCGGTAGGAATTGCTGTAATGGCCTTCTATTTTATTATACTACTCTTTATCCATTAGAACGCAAATAACGTGCAACATTTGAATTTTCCTTTACTTTATTTCAAAACCAGGAAACTTCCGGAGCGCCGGCTCCCACTCTATCTCGGTATATTTAATATAAGCCGCAAAGGACTCCTCTATCTTCTTTAGAAAATTAATCAGATCTGTTTTCTCTCCCTCCGCAACAAGTTCAACCCTGCCGTCTGAAAGATTTTCCACTGTGCCTGTGATATTCCCCAGCCGCCCGGCAATATCACGGCAGGTAAAACGAAACCCGACGCCCTGTACGGTGCCGGTAAAGTACACATGAACTCTAACCATTAAGCCCCCAATAAGTGCAAATTCGAAGCTCGAAAAAACCCAAAACCAAAACACAAAACAACCAAAGAACCACCTTTTTTGCTTCTTTTTTATCTTCTTCTAGCTTTTCATTTTTCTTCGAGTTTCGAGTTTCAGTCTTCAAGTTTGTTTTTAGCTTTTTGTCCATATTCTATTTTTTTACGCTGTTTCTCCAGAGGCAGCAATGAAATATACAGTTTTTCACGGTAAAATTTTTTTAAATCTTCCAGGCTCTTCATTTTTTAAACCGCTTCGTTACGTTTATATTTTCCCTGCCTTTTTCTGTGATAGAAAAATAGTCCCCTTCTTTAAACCCGAGAATACCCGCGACAATATTGGAAGGAAAC
Organism: Candidatus Firestoneibacteriota bacterium; assembly: GCA_043804965.1. Taxonomy (GTDB): domain Bacteria; phylum Oederibacteriota; class D2-FULL-39-29; order D2-FULL-39-29; family D2-FULL-39-29; genus D2-FULL-39-29. The sequence goes on from JAZDIO010000009.1 coordinate 24,457, forward strand.
ATCATAACAGCGTTGTTATAATCATTAACGGAAGCATTATAAGCGCGCCTTCCTGCTGAGATCTGCTCTTCCACTTCGTTCAAAGTCTTTTGCAGGTGTATAAAGTTATCACTCGCTTTTAATTCCGGATAACTTTCCGAAACAGCCATTATGCTTTTTAAGGTATTTCCCATTTTATTATCAATTCCTTCTTTTTCCTTTCCGCTCTTTTGTCCGGACAACGCCTCCGACCGGAGCCTTGCTAGCTCCGTTAAGAGCGTCCTTTCATGCTTCACATAACCCTTAACCGCTTCAACGAGATTCGGTATCAGATCATACCGTTTTTTCAAAAGCGCATCGACCGCAGCAAACGCATTCTTAACCTGATTTTTTTTAACAATCAGGAAGTTAAAAAGAAAAACCACCATGACAAATAAAATTCCAAATCCTATCAGAACATAGTTCATAAAAGAACCTCCTTGTAACACAGCAACTAAATTGCTGCCCTTCATCTTCTCGGCGCCCAGGGACTCGAGGACCGGGGCTTTTCTGTTTTCTTCGGTTTTACCGCCCTTCATCTTTTCGGCGCCCGGGGACGAGGCTTTTTTACTTTCCTCAAGAGTTTTTTTAACAAATTCAGCAAAACTATCCGGCTGGGAACTTTCCTTAACTATACTATTCTTTTTCGGCGCAGTCTCTTCAACTGTCATGTCCTGTTTTTGTTCCTTTAAGGCCTCAACTTCCTTCCTTTTTGCTGCTCCTTCATTTAAAATATATTTTTTCGTTTGTTCAGGAAAATATTCGCCCTTTCCAAACGCTACGGAGAAACTCATCCTGTGGGTATAACCCAGACTGCCCAGCGGGACAAACGCATAATCCATTGAATACTCGCTGTTACCCAGTCCAAGTCCTACCGCAAACCCGCCCAGCTCTCCCGATTCGGCGCTCCTTGTATTATAGCCTGATCTAATCTTAAAATTAAGATCCTTCTGAGCCCTGATAGTATATTCCGCGCCGGTCATATAAAAAAGCTTGTTATCCCAGGGAAAAGACGCTTCTCCGGAAAGTATAAAATCTCTCCCGAATTCAAAGGCCAGACCCAGATTTACAGACCGCGGAAGTGTTTCGGTAACAGAACCGAAGCTTACAGGAAAACCAAAATTTCTCCCGGTCAGCGAAAGCGCAGCATTAACTCCAGAAATATAGAATTTCTTAATGAGTCCGCCGTCAAAGGCAAAGGTTGTCGCCGTGGTCTTAATGGTCATAGCTATATATTTTCCGGTCACCCCCAGATCAAAACCCGCTATATTTACCGCATA
>JAZDIO010000010.1:0-3395 GCA_043804965.1 Candidatus Firestoneibacteriota bacterium
AGCCCAAGATAGTTATTTGAAGAAAGTACAAGCGTCTTCTGATTACTAATCACCACTTTATCGCTCATAGGAGAACTTATTTCTCTAAAGTTTTTTAGAGTACCTTTTGTTTTCATTACAGATAGTTTTGCTGACAAGGCTTTATCAAAGTTCTTGTTCATTAGACCTCCCTAAAGTCAAACTCGAAGCTCTGAATTCGTCCGCTTAAAGCGAGATCTCGCCGTAGGCGGAAAACTCGAAAAAACCAACAAAATGACAAGTAAATAAAGACTTTTCTGCTCCTTTTTTCTAATTTGCACTTCTTTTCTTTTTTGTTTCGAATTTCGAGTTTCGGATTTCGAATTTATTTTGTTCGCTATAATGAACTATTTACTTGACATTGAATATCTTGTTCATTATACTGAACATTATATCAGAGCAATTTAGGGGTTGTCAAATGAAAATGATAGGTATAACCAAGACTAAAAGAGAAAAGGGCTTTGAGATTATGAATCATCCCCTACCCAAACCCGGGTACAATGATACTATCGTCAAAATAAACAAAGCCGGCATCTGCGGTACGGACCTTCATATATATAATTGGGATAAATGGTCGGAAGAACGAATTATACCTCCCGTAATCGGAGGTCATGAATTTGTCGGGGAAATAGTCGAGGTAGGTAAAGGCGTAAAAATGGTGAAGCCCGGAGACCGGGTTTCAGCCGAAGGACATATAGTTTGCGGAGTCTGCCGGTTTTGCAGAACAGGGCAGGCGCATATCTGCGAAAAAACCAGGATTATCGGTGTGGATACGGACGGTTGTTTTGCGGAATACTTAAAAATGCCTTCAGAGAATCTCTGGCCGGTCACAAAATCTATCCCTGATAAATACGCGGCAATATTTGATCCGCTTGGCAACGCCATGCACACGATAATGTCGGGCAATGTCTCAGGAAAATCAGTTTTAATAATCGGAGCCGGCGCAATCGGTCTTTTTGCCGTACCGCTTGCAAAATCCGCAGGCGCTTCCTCTGTATATGTTCTCGAACCAAATGATTATAAAGCAAAACTTGCAAAAAAAGTAGGCGCGGAGAAAATCTTCAAACCGCAGGACAAAAAAGTAAAAGAGAATATTATGGATTTAACAGACGGATTGGGACCCGAGGTTATCCTGGAAATGTCAGGAAACCCAAACGGCATTAAATTTGGCCTGGGGGTAATCAGAAACGGCGGAACCTTTGTAATGCTCGGCCTCCCGTCTCAAGACTTCACGATAAATTGGGCTCGGGATGTAATTTTCAAAGGTATAACTATAAACGGCGTTTCAGGAAGGCGACTCTACGACACCTGGTACCGCTGCCAAGGTTTTCTGGAGAAAAACTATAAAATAATAGAACCGATTATAACCCACGAGTTTGATTACAAAGACTTTAATAAAGGTTTTGAACTCATGAACACCGGAAAGACGGGCAAAATTATACTTAACTTTAATAAATGACTAGCGACTAATTACTATTGACTATTTATAGTCACTAGTACTTCGTCATTATCCTTTAAGGAGGGTTTTATGTCCATATCAAAAATGCCGACACCGCCAAAACTGGGAAAAAATATCCTCACAATAAGAAAAGACAGGAAATGGAGCCTGGACACTCTTGCAAAAAAGTCAGGAGTTTCAAAAGCGATGCTTTCCCAGGTCGAACAGGAAAAGACAAACCCGACTCTTGCTACTTTATGGAAAATCGCGCACGGCCTTAACGTCCCTCTGGAAGAACTGCTCGGCAGGAACGAAACTGCCGGAAAAAAATTCGAGGTCTGCAAGGTAAATGATATCCCGATACTCTACAATGACACTAAAGATTGCAAGTTTAACATTCTTTCAACAATAGACATGCAAAATGTTGAAATATACATGGTAGAACTTAAAAAAGGCGGAGCTTTAATATCGCAGAAACATTATGCCGGAACGGAAGAGATACTTTACGTCGTAAAAGGAACCCTTGAAGTAACCGCAGGCGCAAACAAATCACAGTTAAAAGAAGGCGACGTCATAAGATTCCAGGCAGATGTTAATCACGCCATCAAGAACACTTCCTCAGGAGAGGCAAGTTTCTTTATGGTTGAAAGGCTGGAAGCGTAAATATTACAAAACTCTAAAAGTAAAATTCAAAACAAAACCCGATTCTCTTGTAGTTTTTCCGGCTCCTGCAGTGACCCAAGTGAAACTCCGCTTAATGGCCTTGTATATTGTTAAATCTTTTCCTCAGCTTCTGTATCTCGTCAGACTTACCCGCCTTCTCGTATACCTCTATCTGGCTTTTTACCGCCTTTTCTATGTAATATTTGGCGCTATTGTAGTTTTTTTCCGCAAACAGGGCTTTCTCAAACATATCGATACTCTTTAGATACTCCTCGTTGGTATAAAATATCAGACCTTTGTTATAAAACCCCCTGGCTTCGGCTTTGCTGTCCTTCATTTTCTCGGCGCCCAGGGACTCAAGGACAGGGGCTTTTCTGTCTTCTTCGGTTTTGCTGTCCTTCATCTTCTCGGCGCCCAGGGACTCAAGAACGGGGGCTTTTCTGTCTTCTTCGGTTTTGCTGCCCCTCATCTTCTCGGCGCCCAGGGACTCAAGAACGGGGGCTTTTCTGTTTTCTTCGGTTTTGCTGCCCTTCATCTTCTCGGCGCCCAGGGACGAGGCTTTTTTACTTCCCTCAAGAGTTTTTTTAACAAATTCAGCAAAACCATCCGGCTTTGAACTTTCCTTAATTATACTATTCTTTCCCGGCGCAGTCCCTTCAACTGCCGCCTCCTGTTTTTGTTCCTTTAAGGCCTCAACTTCCTTCCTTTTTGCTGCTCCTTCATTTAAAATATATTTTTTCGTTTGTTCAGGAAAATATTCGCCTTTTCCAAACGCTACGGAGAAGCTCATCCTGTGGGTATAACCCAGACTGCCCAGCGGGACAAACGCATAATCCATTGAATACTCGCTGTTACCCAGTCCAAGTCCTACCGCAAACCCGCCCAGCTCTCCCGACTCGGCGCTCCTTGTATTATAGCCTGATCTAATCTTAAAATTAAGATCATTCTGAGCCCTGATAGTATATTCCGCGCCGGTCATATAAAAAAGCTTGTTATCCCAGGGAAAAGACGCTTCTCCAGAAAGTATAAAATCTCTCCCGAATTCAAAGGCCAGACCCAGATTTACAGACCGCGGAAGTGTTTCGGTAACAGAACCGAAGCTTACAGGAAAACCAAAATTTCTCCCGGTCAGCGCAAGCGCAGCATTAACTCCAGAAATATAGAATTTCTTAATGAGTCCGCCGTCAAAGGCAAAGGTTGTCGCCGTGGTCTTAATGGTCATAGCTATATATTTTCCGGTCACCCCCAGATCAAAACCCGCTATATTTACCGCATA
>JAZDIO010000011.1:0-2048 GCA_043804965.1 Candidatus Firestoneibacteriota bacterium
GAAAAGAAAGAAGACAGGAACTTGTTTGTCGGGGATGTTGTTACTAAACAAAAGCAAGAAATTCCTGTTGACAAGTGAAGGCGAAACTTTGTATAATAACTTTCAAAAGAGCCTGCAAATTATAATGAACAAACCCAGTAAAACAAGACTTCTCTTAATAGGTGTTTTTGTTGTTCCGCTTGTTGTTATAATTTCTGTCTTTTCGTACAGTTATTTTATAACTACCTATCCGGGCAAGAATTTTACCGAACAAAAATCAGACATCAAAGAAGTAAAATATCCCGGTCTTAACGATATTCTTTTCAAGGGAATAGGTTCGGTTGAAAATTTCGATATTACCGAATATAAGGACGGCCAGAAAAGTTTTACTCTTCAAGGTAAAAAATTAGAGGTCAAAAACCGAAAATTCGGGACAATGAGGGTGGCGTTTGGCAAAGTAGCCGAAATAGACAACGCCGCGATTATCTTTTATGAAGGAAACAAGCCGGCCTCGACTTTAGTATCGCCGAAAGCAACGATAGATCTTTTGAAGAAGGAGATAACTCTTTACGATAACGTAAATGTAATTTCGAAAGACAAGCGGGTTCTGACCTGCGATAACGCGACCTGGCATATTAACGAGAACTTTATTTTGACTGAGGGTAACTGCATTTTGGATACAGTTGATGGAAAAAGGGTAACGGGTGATCTGGTCAAGACGGACATTAACTTAAAAGATTACAGCGTTTTAAAAGAAAAAGCCAAGAATCCCTTAAAAAATATTATGACAGGGTTTATAGGAATGAGAAAATGAAAAGATCTTTAAAAACCAAAGGAGGAACAAAGGTGAAAAATAAGAATCTCATAAAGGCGATCTTGGTTTCTTTTGTATTTTTGGCAATGGCATTATCAACGAAAACCGGTTTTTGCGATGCTAATGCGCTTGTTGAAGAAGGAAAGACGCTGCTGCTCAAAAATATGGACATATATGGGGCGGACGCTAAATTTGCCGCGGCGCTCGACCCTGCTCAGGGGGGAGATCCCGCTAACCAAAAGGCGAATTTCTGGCGCGCGGTTACCGTCATCGCTACTAACCCCGATCTTAAAACTATGCTGATTAATATGGGCATAATTGATACCGGCAATAAGATCGCGTTTATGGATGAAGCAGGCCAGCCAAAAAATATTTTTTCAAAGGTAAATGATATTATAATAGACAGCGATGTCGGTCCTGCCGGTTATTCCGAAGTAGGAACCTGGACGCCGGGTACCGGCGGCTACGGGAAAGATTACCGCACGCATGCGGCTACGGCTGGAGGTTCGGGAGCCAAAGCTGTATGGACGCCGGACATAACCGTAACGGGCGACTACCATATATCCATGTGGTGGGGGTATTCGGCCAGTAATTCTCCGGATGCGGAAGTTACAATATATTATGAAGACGATGGCGGCATACAACAAACCAAAACTTTTACCCTAAACCAGTTGCAAAATTGCGATAAATGGAGCAAGCTCTCTGTCTGCAGGTTAAGCCCCGGCAAAAGTCACAGGGTGGAAATCTCGGATAAAGGAACAGGCGCGCAGGTAATTGCTGATGCCGTAAAGTTTGAATACGACGCAACAGTAATGGACGACCTCAGCGCCGACGTAGGTTTTGCCGGCGCTTGGAACTCCGTCTCGGATTCCCGGGCCAGAAACGGTTCATACAGAGAGATAGCAACTGGTTCCGGCGGAACCTGTGTCTGGACGCTAAACGTTCCAGCGCTGGGTAAATATCGCCTTCAGCTTGAGTATATCGGCTCCGCTACAAACGCTTCAAACGCGGCTTATGAAATCAGGGTAGGCGGAGTTCTCAAAGATACGGTCCACATAAATCAGCAGAACACCAATGACCGTAGGTGCAATCTTGGCATGTATGAATTCCAGGCAGGGACAGGCAATACTATCACTCTTTCGCAGAATTCGGGCGGAAAGATTGGCGTAGATACGCTAAGGATTATCCCCGTCCGCTACGATGCTACCCTGACCGAAGTGCAGACCGTTAACGTCAGCGCTCTTACGCAAGCAGG
>JAZDIO010000012.1:0-5427 GCA_043804965.1 Candidatus Firestoneibacteriota bacterium
GTGACAGCTTAAGCTGCCAGCGCTAAATTTGAGTTAGCGTTTGTGTTTTGCCGCCTGTTTTAAGAAGGTTGACGGCACCTCTGCAGGCAATCCGCGCTTCAATACCCCCGTCGAATCCATGCACCCCCAAGGAAGTACAAATATGAAATTCTAAATTCGAAATTCGAAACAAAACTAACAAAAAGAAAACAAAAAAAGCACCAAGCTCGTCTTCTTTTTTGGTTCTTTTTCCTTTTTCGAATTTGTTTCAAGTTTCATGCTTCGAAAATGAACACGGAAAAAAGACTTCGCAAATGTAATTCTTTTCTTTTTTTAATATGGCGGAGCTTTTCCCGCCAACCTTAAATTGTCGTTCGTCATTTGTCATTCGTACTTTTCTTTGTTTTACTGATTATATCACATAACACCTAATATTCCAGTAGAAATTAAAGGCTATTTGTGCTAATTTAATGTTTATGGCAAAAGGGAGAAGCATAGCAGGGTTAATAGTTTTTTTACTTTCACTCGCCGTTTATACGGCTACTGCCTGTCCTTCTGTATATGTAGGTGATTCCGGAGAAATGATAACTGCGGCTTTTTTTCTCGGTATTCCTCATCCCCCCGGCTATCCGCTTTTTTGTCTTATCGGGAAAGCGCTTTCTTTTCTTCCTATTTCCACCATTGCTTTCAGGGTTAACCTCGTCGCAGTACTTTTTGGAGCCTTGACAGTCTTCATACTTTTTCACTTTCTAAGTAAACTATTTTCCGACCTGAGTCAAAATGGCCAGTTATTTCCGGTAAGCTCAGGCTTTAACCTTCGGAAAACAACGCAGGCTACCTGCAGCTACCCATTAACAACTGAATCATTGCTGTTTCCGCTGGTATGCGCCTTGCTATTTGCTTTTTCAAAGACCTTCTGGGCTCAAGCTCTCATGGCAAAAGGCGCGCTTTATACAATAAATGCTTTTTTCATAATAACCATTATCCACATGATTTATTCCTATAGGAATAACATGAGTAAACGAAATCTGATACTGATAGCTTTTGTCAACGGACTCGGACTTGCAAATCACAATACGATAGCGCCGCTTTCTTTTTTATTTTTAATCTACGGCGTTTCATATTCAAAATCTTTTAAGCAGGCAATTTCCAACACTTTGATTTACGCCGTAACCGCGATTTTTACGGCTTTGTTACTATATATGTACCTGCCGCTAAGGTCTGCCGCTAACCCGGCTATAGACTGGGGGCATCCGGCCTCTTTCTATGGTTTTTTAAATCATGTCCTTAGAAAACAATACAGCTTTTTTGCGGCTTCTGAAAGAAGTATCCCTCTGTTTATTGAGCAAACAAAGTTCTATTTCAGCTATCTTGCAAACCAGCTGACCCCGGTATTTTTTCTTATTGCCCTGCCCGGAGCCTGGGCATTATTTAAATTCTCAAAAAAGCTTTTTTCCGTTCTATTAATTACATTTTTGCTTGCAGGATTCGGTTTACTGCTTTTAAGCAACCCTCAAATGAACGCAATTGATAAATATACGCTGGAAGTATTCTTCATTCCTTCATATTTTGCCTACACGGCAGCAATACTGTTCGGTTTCTTTCTAATAATTTCCCAACTCCGCAGTAAAACCATTATTTTGACGATTTCAGCGGCAGCTCTGCTAAGCATTATTCTCCCTTTTAAAGTTAACTACTTTGAAAACGACAAAAGCAACAATTTTATCTGTCATGATTACGGAATAAATATCCTCCGTTCTCCCGTCCCCGGCTCAATAGTTTTTGTTTCAGGGGATAACGGCACCTTTGCAACAGCATATTTCAAGTTCGTCGAAAAAGCCAGGCCGGACATTGAAGTTTACGACGATTATGGAAGGGTGTTTAAAAATATTTACGGCGCTGACTTTTTATTCATGCCTGCCGGTGTTTACGAGAAACGTGTTACTCAGGTTCAAAGGGCTTTGATAAACACTTCGCTTAAGCCCGTATATTGCCTGGGCGGAAGCAGTATTTACGGTATGAACGATATACCCACGGTTAACGAAGGCCTTCTTTACCGCGTTAAGAGCGCAAAAGCCGCGGTCTTCCCCTTCCAACCGCCGCTTACCAAACGAGGGATTGACGGCAATAAAATCTATCTTGATTTCTGGTGTAAAGAAATAGCAGCAGGATATTACCTGCTGGAAGGCGACAGGCAGTTGGAAAAAAATAATATTGAAACTGCGAAGGCAAGTTATAGAAAAGCCGCCGAAATCGGAAGTGTAAGCTCAAATATCATGAGTATGCTAGGGCTGGCCCTGGGAAAGTTCTCCGTCGAGGAAGCGTTAACGCTCTATAAAGAAACTGCAAATTCGACTTTAAGGTCCCCTGAAATATTTAATAACCTGGGTGTTGCCTATTTTAGAAAAGGCCTCTACGACCAGTCCCTAGCCGCTTATGAAGAAGCTGTAAAATTGGATCCAAACTATTTCAAGTCTTATTTCAACATAGGCGTTTCTTACAATGCGAAAGGGGATATCAAAAAAGCTCTGGAGTATTTTGAAAAAACTTTCAGCAAAAGCCCTGCCTATGTAGACGCTTACTATGGAGCGGCAAATTGCTACTTTTTCCGTAAAGATTTCGAAAACGCTTTTAAAATCTACCTCAAAACAACGGAGATAAATCCGGAGTTTGCGATAGGGTATAACGGAGCGGCGGCGGCAATGCACTCTCTGGGCAGATATACTGAAGCAGTTAAATACTACAAAAAAGCAATATCTTTAAAGCCGGACTACCTGGAAGCCTACAGCAACCTGTCAGGCGCCTACCAGGCCCTGGGCAACAAAGAAGGAGCTATAAAAACACTTCATACCGGTTTGCGATACTCTCCGGGAAACCCGACACTAACACAGATGTTGCAAGGGTTATCAAAATAATAAATTCGAAACTCGAAACAAAAAAAGAAAAATTAGAAATTTAAAAATAACTCGACTCTTTTTTTATATTTTCAGGTATTTTTCGAATTTCGAGTTTAGAGCTTCGAATTTACTTTATCTAACGTATTTCAACGCTTCTCTGGCCCCCGCATGATCCGGCTTTAACTCAAGCGTCTTCAGCCAGCAGTTTTTTGCTTCGGCAGGCTTATTAAGCCTGAAATACGCGACACCAAGATTATAACAGGCGTCCGTCAACCCCGGATTATAGTTTAAAGCCAGTTCATACTCCCGGGCGGCTGCGCCGGCCATATTTTTATTAATGTAAATATTGCCGAGATTTACCCTGGCATACGGATTGCCCGGAGCGGACAGTAAAACGCTTTTGTAAATTTTTTCGGCTTCCTTCAGCTTGCCCTGTTTTTCACAGGCAAGGCCCAAACTTACATAAAGGTCGGAATTCCCCGGATACTGCCTGAATAATTTTTCCAAAACCGGCAAAGCTTTCTCAAAATCTTTATCTTCTATATACAATAAGACCAAAGCCTGCAAACTTTCTGCTTGTCCCAATTTCGCGGCCGTAAGATAGCTTTCCTTCGCTTCTGTTCTTTTCCCCAGCGCGCATAACGCAATACCCATATTATGATAGGGGGCAGCTGCGCCCGGAGAATTTTTTACCGCTGTTTTAAACTCCCTTACCGCATCTTCCAGCCGGTTAAACGACAAATAGGCATTGCCCAGGTTATTCCTTCTCTCAAAAGAGGTTTTGTAAAGCGCCGCTGCCTTTTCCATCTGCTTTAAGTATTCGTTACGACAGCCAAAACGCCCATATACTGTCCCAATTTCATGCTGAACCCAATCCATATCGAAAGCGATTTTCCCCGCTAAATTAAGTTCATTAAACGCCTGTTCTTTTTCCCCGCAGCTGAAATAATAATCAGCGGCAAATATATGATACCGGGCAAGCATATCCCTGTTAAAAATATCGTATTTCTGCCAGTCTGCCGGATATTTAAAATCAAGAATCAAAGGTTTCTGCCGCAAAGCAGAGTCAGCTCCTCGGATCCTGTAAAGCAGCCCCTCAGCATTTTTTTTCAAAGCCTTATTAGCAAAAACCCCGCTCTCAATAGTGTGATATATCGGCCTGCCCGATTTCAAAGCAGCTTGAAGGCAGGCCTCCACTTTTACAGCCATGTAATTTTTATAAACCACTCCCTGGTCCTCTTTTGTCAGCAAAGTCCGGTAGGCGGTGCCGTTCTCATCACAGACTATAATATCAGGCCTGGCTTTTTCCACAAACTGTAAATATGCCAGCTGATAAAGAGGGGTGTCTTCATTAACAAAAATAATCGCGTTATTTTCGCAGGAATTCAAGGTGTTCACGCCGTAGGTAAAAGCGAGGTAATTATTACTTTTATCATTTGCATTATAATTTGTTTTTATCAGGAATAGAACGAAAAAAAACACCGTAAAAAGCGCAAGAAATGAAACAATTTTACTTCTGTATTTATCTTTTAACATGAATATTCCGAATACTATCCATAAAAACGCGCAAACGTACAGGGGAATAAAAAAGAGATTATTCACCTCTCTGCCGGCGGAAGTAAGTTCGGAATTAAGCAGGACAACTATACCTCCGGCAACGGCAAGAAAAACCGCAAGCGTCATAAAAAACAACGGTTTCAGGAGTTTCGCCATATAGTAACAGCCCGCCGCGGCCATAAGCATCAGAATTATTGTAAATTGTTTATTCAACAGAATAAATATATTTTGAAGCTGAGAAAAAAACACCGAAAAACTGAAAGCATTTTTAGTAAGCGACCCGTACTGGCGCCTTAATATATGGTCCAGCATTCCTTTTAAATTCGCCGGATTATTAGAATTGATAAGAGGGTATTCCCAAGCCCTTAAAGGTAAATAGAGATAAACGGAAAGTCCAAGAAAAAACAAAGCGGTACAGCCTGCAATTAGTTTCAGTTTCTTAAAGGTACTTCTATCTGCGACCCAAATAAATAATAAAAAGCCGGGTAAAAACCCTATTGCTGTCTGATGATTTGTAAGGCAGAGGCCGTAGAACAAAGAAGACAGGTACAGATATTTATCTTTTCTCGCATAATACCACAGTACCAGCTGATAACTGATAAGGACCAGGAAAAAGACATTCAAAATATAAAGAGCCCCTTTTGCGGTTGAGGCCTGAGACCAGAAAGCCTGTGAAAAAGCAAAAACAGCGGCAAAAAGAAATGCAAAGATACCCGAACCGGAAATTATTTTTTTTAAAAGGTAATAAAGAAACAAGACCGTTAAAGCAGCGAAGAAAGCTGCTGTAAGATTTACCCGGAAAGCTATTGTTCCGACCGGTAAGAAGCTGAATATTTTTCCAAGAAGGCAGAATAACGGATAACCGGGAGAATGAGGAATTCCCAAAAGATAAGCCGCCGATATAAGTTCACCCCCGTCCCCCACATAGACGGCAGGGCAGGAGGTCAAAATATATACAGTCAGCGTTATAAGGAATATGAAATAACCGAATAAT
>JAZDIO010000013.1:0-4442 GCA_043804965.1 Candidatus Firestoneibacteriota bacterium
CAGTTTTTTCCTGTTCATCTGTTCCCTGTCCTTCACCATGTGAAAATGCAGAGGGTCTTTCTTTTGGAGATTGCTGTTCCAATAAACTGGCAAGATTTCTTGTAAAAACTCCAGCCATTTCTTGCCATCTTTGCTTTATCAAAGGTAGGGCTTTATGAAAAGAAGAACTTCAAACTTAAAGAATTTTCAAAAGGCATGCTTCAGAGAGTAGGAATAGCTCAGCTCCTTCTTAATGATGCAAAAGTTTACTTCCTGGACGAACCCACTTACGGATTGGATCCTTTATCCACAAAGCAGATGCGTGATATTATCCTGGAATTAAAAAAATCAGGCAAGACAATATTTTTAAATACTCATCAGGTAAACGAAGTTAAACAGATTTGCGACCATATAGGAATATTAAACAACGGGCGGCTGATTGATGAAGCCGAGGTTAAAAATATCACAGGCTCTATAGAGAGCTACTTTGTAAAAAAGGTGTTAAAAGATGGAAAAACATAAACTAAACAAGATCCTGGCAGTTGCTCAAAATGTATTAAACGAGTGCATCAGGCATAAAGTGTTAAACATCCTCTTCGTTTTCGCCCTAGCTCTGATAGGAGGCTCACTGTTAATCGAAGAGCTCTCTCCGGGAGCCCAGGGCAGGACGCTTATAAACGTCGGATATGCGAATATGGAAATCTTCGGATTTTTTACCATAATGCTCTCTATTTTTATCATGACCTTCGAAGAAGTTGAAATGCGGAACCTCTGGCTTTCCCTTACAAAACCGATATCCAGGGGCTCTTATTTAACAGGGAAATTTCTGGGTATAACTTTTGTACTCCTCCTTACCATGTCCGTTATGTCCGTAATCATTATGGGAATATCTTTTATCAGCAAAGTTAGCCTGAATTTTAATTATCTTCTTGTTGTTTTTTCCCTGTCTTTAGGGCTTATGCTGGCAATAGCCCTGACCCTGGCATTTATTTCTATCACAACCAACCTGGCGACGGGGCTTATTTTTTCCTCTTTTGTTTTTATGATCGGACACCTGACGGAGCATTTGAAAACCGTAATAGAAAATCCAAAAACACTGCCTGCAGTAAAAGGCGCTCTGGCCCTGGTTTACTATCTGGCTCCCAACTTCTCTCTTTTCAACCTTAAAGACAAAGTATATATGGCTGACGGAACTTTTGACCTGTTTTACATTTTACAGATAACCGTCTATGCCGCTATTTACACCTTTATAGCTCTTTATATCGGCATTAAAGTATTCAGGAAAAAAGAACTTTAAAATGACGCTAAAATCTTATCTTATAACCGGATTTGCTTTTCTCCTGTTGGTTGTTACCGTCGGAACAATCCACGAAACTCCCTTTTATAAACAGAAATACAAGGCCTTTCCCTTTAAGGAAGCGAAGAAAGACCCTTTTTACGTGTTCTTATCTTCCATTTCGGGTTTCAGGGTAATAGTCGCGGATTTTTTATGGATGGACGCAGTACAGTACCTCGGAAACCTTGAAAACGAAAAAGAAAAATATAAACAAATCTACCCCAAAGCAAAAGATATTATTACTCTGGATCCCAATTTTACTTACCCTTACATTGCCGTAAGCGGAATATTGTTTTTTGAACTGAACGAAAAGGACACGGCCATTGAATTCATTAAATACGGGATAAAAAACAACCCCAATTACTGGCAGTTGAGCCTGTATCTTGCCGCTTATACTTATTCCAAAGACGATAATCTAAGAATGGTGGTGCATAACATCAAAAGCGCCATTAAGCAGGAGAACCATCCCCCTATGCTTGAAAGAATATTAGGCTCCATCTACATAAAACTTGCCAAAAAGGAACCTGCAAACAAGGATTTCTGGAGGAGAGAAGCAATTAAACTCTGGGCAGAGATGTACAAACACCCCTCCGAACCGGAGAATAAAGTTTACGCAGAAGAAAAGCTAAGAAAAGCAGGGATTCTAAAGAACTAATTACAAAGTACTAATGACTAATGACAATTTATTGTACACGGAAAAAAGCTTCCGCGATATTTAGAAAAAATAAAATACAAAGCAAAATTGGGAGCTTGGAATAACAGAGGTATAGTAAAAACGAAGTTTTATATTATTGTTTTATTCTAATATTGGCGGATGCGTCAACACGCCTTCCTTAAATTGTCATTCGTCATTTGTAATTTAATTTCCCGACTGTTACCTGCTAATAAAGGAAGTATTTAACACCGCCTCTTATTTCAAAGCTGTTTGTCAGGAATGCGGGGGTTATCCAGTCAAGACCGTAGTTTATCGCCAGATTTTTTGTTATAAATTGATAGCCGCAGATGCCCATTTTAAGGGAAGTAACAGATTCGCCGGCAACATTTGAAAGATAACTTTTGAAGCCGATCTCAATACCGGAACCGTTCGGGGTTTTTTCCAAAGGGCCCAGGGAAGGGCCTATCATTTGAAGCATTGCCGAAACAGTCCAAACTTCCCGCGCCGCAGTCCTATTAATACCGCCTTCTACGAACACATTAAAGACAGGATGGAACCAATAATCAGCGCTAAGAGATACAAAGCTCTGGCGGAACTCCGACTGTCTTATTACAGCCCAGTCGATATCAAATATAAAATCCCCGGCGATTCCAAAGCCAAGGCAGCCTGTTCTTTCCATAGCTTCCTTTATGTAAAGCCCCTGGTGAAACTCCCGCATCTGCTGGAAAGTTTCGGTATACTTTTTACGGAAGTCCTCGTCACCGGCCAATGAAATGCCGGCAGAAACGGAGAGAAGTAGAATCAGATATGTCAGTTTTTTCATTATATGCCCTCCTTAAAAACAGTCCAAAAGTCCCTAATGTCCGTAAGGTCTTACATTAATGTGGTATAAATGAAACAAAAATATTTCTCTCGTAGTTGCTCAATTTCATTGAGCGCCCGATAAATCGGGCAACTACAGAAAAATCCTTTAACTCGCTACTTCTTTACGCCTTTCACAGGCGCTAACAGTTTATTTGCAGCATTGATTCTCTGCCTCAACACTTCATACATCATAATCCCGGCAGAGACGGAAACATTAAGTGACGGAATAGAACCTTTCATGGGCAATTTAACAAGGAAATCGCAATTTTCCTTCAAGCTTTTTCTTATTCCTTCGCCTTCCCCTCCGAAAACAAGGGCAATCCCGCCGGTATAATCTTCATTATAATATTCCTTTGCCGCCTCCGCTTCCACGCCGGTTATCCAGACATTGTGCTTCTTCAGGAGAGATACGGCATAATTCAAATTACTTACCATAGAAATAAGCATATATTCAGTGGCTCCGGTAGAAACCATTTCCACGGTGGCGGTGACATGCACGGAGTTTTGTTTGGGTATTATTATTCCGTGGCAGCCCGCGCATTCCGCCGTGCGGATTATGGCTCCTAAGTTATGCGGATCCTGCACCGAATCCAGTATCAGGATAAAAGGTTTTTCCTCCTTTAACGCCGCGGCTTCCAAAATATCCTCTATCTCGACATATTCTTTCGCATAGGTGAAAATAATTACCCCCTGATGCGCCGTACCTTTTGCCAGCCGGTCCATGTCTTTTTTGGAGATATACTGCAGAGCCGTGCTGGTCTCTTTCGCCAGAGCTAAAATATCATGGAGTTCGGATTTCATCTCTTTTGCAATCGCCATACGCCGTATTAGCCGGCTCTTGGACCTTAATACTTCAAAACAGGCATTCTTGCCGAATATTGTTCTATTCATTTTGTTTTCCTTATAATAATTTGGCCTTTTGGGGTATCTTCCACCGCAAAGCCTTTTTCTTCCATCGTTTTTCTAATAAGATCCGACTTTGCCCAGTCTTTGGTGTTACGAGCCGTCTCTCTCTCAAAAGCGAGCGCTTCTATTTCAGCGGGAATTTTTTCAGCTTCAATTTTAAATCCTAAAACGGCAGAAAGCGCGGCCAATTTTTCTCCCGCAGCCTTTAACGCCCCGCGATTTTCATAATTTAAAACCCAATCCTTCTTTTTTATAGTGTTTTTTATTTCGTTCGCATAGTCAAAGAGCGCGGCTATTGCCTGCGCTGTGTTAAAATCATCATCCATCGCTGCGACGAATTTTGCCTCGAGAGCAATGCCTTTTTCCGCAAGGTTAGCATCCAAAACGCCTTCCGAGACAAGAGGTTTTCTCAATATACCTGCCGCGCGGTACAGTGTATTCCCCAGCTCCGAAAATCCGTTCACAGCGTTATTCACATTTTCCTCGGTAAAATCGAGCGGACTCCTGTAATGCGCCGAAAGGAGGAAGAACCTGATAATATTTTTGTCATATTTTTTTAATATATCCCGGGCAAGAAGAAAATTATTCAAGGACTTGCTCATCTTCTCCCCGCCGATATTCAAATGCCCGTTGTGCACCCAGTAGTTAGCCAGCTTTTTCCCCGTCGCCGTCTCCACCTGAGCTATTTCATTTTCATGATGC
>JAZDIO010000014.1:0-5412 GCA_043804965.1 Candidatus Firestoneibacteriota bacterium
ATAATTTTCATTGTTTTTTGCTTTGACTGCCCCGCTCTCCGCATAAGTAATTATACCATATTTCTAATAGCTGTCAATAAAAATACTACTGAATTTCCACAGAAATTCAGTAGTATATATTGAGTTTTCCCTCATACTAAAATTCAGTGTTTACAAGGCTTTTTCTTATTATTGCCTCACCACCCCCCGTAGTTTAATATGAACAAATATTAATATATTTTACCCTATGCGGCAAACTTGGTCAACACAGTTCCATTATTTCTTTAAGAGACCTTATTTTCAAGACCTCATCAACAGCGCTAAAAGTATCCCTATGCTCTCCTCTCAATCTTGTAAAAAAAATACAAAATAGCAAAACTCCACGCCTTCTCGAGGCTGTGATTTTCAAAACCATCTTCGCAATAAATATGAACCTCTCCGAGCTTACGGGCACGCCTCACGAGTTCTGAGCTGTTTTTTTTGGCATAACGTCATAAAAGCCAGAAAGATGCTTGCGTTAAAATTAAACAGCGCCGCAAGTTTTGTAATTGTTATTTCGGACCCTTTCCTGAAACCCCGGTTATTTTAATAAGTTCTTCAAAACTGTCTATAATATAATCCGGACCTGCTTTTTTCAGCTGTTTTTTTGTATTATATCCGTAAGTCACCGCGACTGCTTTAAGCATGTTGGCGTGGGCGCTAAATATGTCCATAACAGAATCTCCCACATAAAGAGCATTTTCAGGCTTTATTTTTTCTTTTTTCAGTAAAAAGGCAAGCATTTCTGTTTTACTCACCTGCTCGCTGCTTTTTATATCAGGAGAAATAACTGACAGAAAATATTCTAATTTAAAAATTTTAAGCATCCTTAACGTAGCAACAGAGCGCTTATTTGTAACTAAATAAAGTTTAATCTTTTCTTTTTCCAGAAAGTCAAGGGTCTCTTTTACCTCCGGGTACACCAACGTATTTGGATAATTGGAAGTATCATATTTATTTCTATACTTTTCACCCACTTTTTCCAATACTGCATTTGCAAGCCCGGGAGTTATCAGCTTTAAACATTCCCTCAAAGGGGGCCCGATATGTTCCGGCACCGGTATTGCATCATAAACACCCTCTTTAGCGTAAGCCGCTTTCATGCAAAAAAGAATATCCGGCATGGAATCCACAATTGTACCGTCAAAATCACAGATAACCGCTGAATATACCTGTTTTTTCAAGTTATTAATCCTTCCTTTTCAGTAATCAGTCAATGTCCATTTTCTTCACAAACGTATCGGCAAAAGTATAATCGGAATACCCTGATAGTAGAATCTTCGTTGTATGGCAAACACTGTGTAATTATGCAGCCATCTGGTAAAGACAATTTCCTCTGGAAAAACCAGCTGGCCTCCGAAGAAGTTGGCATTTGGATATTTTTTCAGTATTTCCTGAGCTCCGTCAGAGACCTCCTGCACGACATCCACGCCGATCAGACAGATCCCTTCGGCAAAATAACCGCGGCTCTGAATATAATTCACGTATTTATCTACATCGGTTTTAATATGCTCCTGAAGGTTCTCTATGGCCCCGGCTCCCTTAAAAGCGCCGGAGTCAACAACTCCGACCTGAACAATTACAAAGTTTTTATATATCCCTGAAAATAATCTGAAGATATTAAGCAGGGTATGAAGGCCTACTCCGTTAAAACCGGAGACCAGAACAACAGCTGTTTTGCCTCTTGGGTTATATCTCGGCTTATCCTCTTCCTTCAGCTCTTTTATAGTCTCCGGCATGACCGAAAGAACCAGATTGTCCAGGCGCTTTAATATGACGGAGGTTTTTTTGTAATGATGTTTAATTGTCATTACAATAGTAATCAGGGTACCGGTAATTACCATGGTAATCCAGCCTCCTTCCCTGAACTTCAGCCATATTATTGACAAAAGAATAAACAAAGTAAGAAGAAATGCCATCCCATTGATTGCAAGTTTTCCTTTCCATTTTTTCTCAGTCTTTCTTTCCTTCCACCAATGGAGAACCATACCAAGCTGTGAAAGTACAAAAGTAACGAAAACATTTATAGCATAAAGGACAACAAGATAACTCACTTTACCCTTAGTAACAATAAGGAGTGTAATAGCCGCTACTCCCATCAGTAAAACACCGTTTTGTGTTACCAGCCGGTCGCTTAATATCTGAAACTTAGTAGGAAACCACCTATCAGCGGCCATATTTGACATTACCCCGGGTCCACCAAGAAAACCTGTTTGCGCCGCGACAAACAAAAGGGCAGCCTCAGAAAGAAGAGTTATAAAAAGAAGCGTTTTCCCTATAGTTCCTTCTCCAAACACCTTAGCAAAGAGCACCGCGTTTAAGGTAAGACCTTCCGTAATTTTTACTTCATAAAGAAGGTACGCAAACATTATCCCAAATACTACAAAGGCAAGGGAAATAGCCATGTATAACATAACGCGTTTTGCGGTTGTTGCTTTTGGTTCGCGTAAAATCGACATACCGTTACTGACCGCCTCCAATCCCGTATATGTCCCGGCGCCTAGACTGTAAGACCTCATAATTAAAACAACAACGGAAAGAACACCCATATTTGCTACCGAACCTTTTACATCCGCAACAGTATTTATAACAACTCCGCCAAGATTACCCGCCTGGGTTATCAAAACATAAAGTATAGTACCCACATGCATGAGCATAAAGACAACAAAAATAGGAAGCAGCACTTTAACCGACTCCTTAACTCCCCTCAAATTCAATACAATCAAAACAAATAAAGCAAATACCGCGAACCAAAGAGTGTACTGTCCGTATGCGGGGAAAAAACTAAACAAAGCATCCGCACCTGCAGCTATGGAAAGAGTAATAGTAAGAACATAATCAATTAAAAGTGCGGAACCTGAAATCATCCCGAGCGTCGGATTTAAAAGTTTTGTAGCCACTACATACCCGCCGCCGCCATGCGGAAAGAGCTCTATTATTTGAGAATACGAAGCGCTGATAACAAATATAGTTAAAGCTGTAATAGAAGCAACAATAAGCGCCAGGTAGGTATGGCTTCCAAGGGCAAAGAAAGCTTCCGCCGGACCGTAACAGGAAGAAGAAAGCCCGTCAGACCCGAGTCCCACCCATGCAAGTATGGCAGCAAGAGCAAGGCTATGAAAGATCTTGGAATCATTTGGATCTTTCGCTTTACCTATTACCGCCCGCCTTAGTTTCGCTAATATACCACCGTTATCTTCGGGGTTATCTTTTGGTATCATTATTTTTGCCATTATTATCCCTTTAGTTTTAAGTTACCCGCATTATTAAGGTTGCTAATATCCTTTTAAAAAATCCCGGACTAAATATACTTTTTCAAAATTTCCGCCTGCGGCGGGATCTCGCTTTCAGCGGACGAGCTTAAAATT
Source organism: Candidatus Firestoneibacteriota bacterium (assembly GCA_043804965.1). Classification (GTDB taxonomy): domain Bacteria; phylum Oederibacteriota; class D2-FULL-39-29; order D2-FULL-39-29; family D2-FULL-39-29; genus D2-FULL-39-29. Next base: position 3,387 of record JAZDIO010000014.1, read on the forward strand.
CAGAATTTGTCACTTATAGTTTCCTTCTTTTTTCCAGACATCAAGAATCAGCTCATACCGTTTCAACTCCATGCCGGTATAAACACAATTACTGGTGGAAAATATATATCCGCCGCCGGGCATCCCATGTTTTAACGCATAACGCGTCGATTCTATTGTTTGTTCGTCGGTTCCACTGTCCATCAAACCGCAATTAACATTACCAATAAGGCACAGCTTGTCTCCATATAACTTTTTAACTTCCGCTATGTCCATTCCCGCCTGAGGATCTATCGAATGAAGAGCGTGAGGGTTTGCCTCAACAAGCTGGTCAAGTATGGGCATTATATTCCCGTCGGTATGCTTAATAGTATAAAACCCAAGCTCCCTGTACCCTTTAATAAGTTTTTTCAAGTACGGAGCAACAAATTCCGAGAACTGGGAAGGACTCAGAAAGGGTCCTGAATTCAGGCAGTAATCACAACACAGGGTATATCCGTCAAGTCCGCCTTTGACTTTTGCCAGCGCTTCTGCTTTTTCCAGCGCGTCGTTTACCGCCTTATCGGCTTCTTTTTTTACTTTTTCCGGTTCATCCGCAAGCCGGTAGGTAAATTCAAGCATTTTATCTCCGTGAGGGAGGCTATAGGTCACATCACCGTCCACCAGTAAAAAATATTTATCCCCGCACTTATTACGTATACAGTCCAGCATTTTATATATTTCACCCTGGCGACCGGGATTTGCGTGGATTAATATTGCGCTATGTTCATATTTTTCAGCCGTCATAATATAGAGATCCGCCATATCTTCCCTGTGCAGTTTTCTCTCAGCTTCCTTCATCTGCTCCCATTGATGATAGGATCTGTGAGAAGGATGAACTTTTCCAAAAGCTTCCATCGTCAGAAAAAAAACAAGCTCAAAATGCGGCACTCGTCCCGTAATAGGTTCCCTTTTTAATGCTTTTATAAATTTTTCTTTTGGTGTCATTTGTCCTCTTTTTTAATAGCTTATTGATTATATATGCAGAACAAAGCACTTTCAACAGCTGAAAACGAGCCATTTATCTTGCTTTTCAAGGATAATTTTGATATTATCTTGTTGTTTACGATAATTATGATTGCAGGGAGCAAGGAACGGAGTTGAACTTTTTTTAATTAACTGCTAACAGATGGTATGATACATGGAGGTGTCTATGAAAAATCTTTTGTTTCCGGCAATAATGCTTTTAATGCTTATGGGAGCATCTTTCGGGCTGACAGTCCCTCAGGCCCAGGCTAACGCCCTGAATTGTATTGAATTAATAAAATTCTCGGCTGAACTTTCTTCCCCCTCTCTTAACAATTTTATGCTGAAATCCAAAAAAATTGTATTTGACAAACAAAGCGGCACGGTATTTATCATGGAAAAAGCCACGGGAAATATACAATTCAAATATTATGATAAAAACAGAAAGACTATTACGGGAAAAACACTTTCAGAAACTTATAATAATGCTTATAAGAAAGCCGCTTACTTTGAAATAGAAATATCCAATAAATTTCTCTATAAGGCAAAGTTAACGATAACCTACGGTTCTTCTGTAAAAAGACATGAGAATCTTTCCATTAATGGCGTTCTTTCCGTTATCAGCGGCAAAGAAAAAATACCTTACAAGTTTACCGAGAATGTTAAAGTAGCGGAACTCTCTTCGGCAAAAACTGTAATTTCCAGCGGTATATTAAAAAGCGAGGGAACCTTTAATGACCTGATAATTATTGATTTCTCCAGTGATCAGCTGAAAACAGGCATCAATAAAACAACAACCGTTTCAATTTTCAATACAGACAAAAGAAGCCAAAAAATTGATAATTTACGATATATTCTAACCCCGTAAAACAACACTTGAATGAAGTGTAGCCGGCATAAATACGAGGTGCTTTTAGATACACTACTACTTTAATATACAGAAATCTCTTTTATTTGACGGCAACAACGAATCACTCTAAAAACAAAGTAGAAATATTCAGGTTAAGACGTAGAAAAAACTATATGCAAGCTGCTTGTATCT
>JAZDIO010000015.1:0-3086 GCA_043804965.1 Candidatus Firestoneibacteriota bacterium
CCCCTTTTATACCAAAACCGGAAAGCGCTTTGAAGTGTTTAGTTCCAGAAAGAGTTAAACCATCTTTTCTTGCTTTTTCTAAAATACTTTTCGCTACAGGATGCTCGCTCTTTTTTTCCAGGGAGGCAATTATAGAAAGAAGACGTTCTTCCGTGACACCTATCACCGGAGTAATATCAGTCACTTCCAGCAAACCTTCTGTCAGGGTAGCAGTCTTGTCAAAAACCACTACATTTATTTTTTCGCATCTTTCCAAGCTGTCGGCGCTTTTAATAAGAATTCCCTTTTTTGCCGCGCTCCCGACCCCTACAATAATACCTATCGGAGTAGCCAGGCCAAGCGCGCATGGGCAGGCAACCAGAAGAACAGACATAAAACCGACACCGGCCATTACTTTATTACCCAGAAGAAACCACGCAAAGAAAGTAAGAACCGCAAGGCCTATAACCACAGGAACAAAAACATTTGCCGCTTTATCCACAAGATTTTGAATGGCTGCTTTTGAGCCGGCGGCATTTTCCACCAGGGCAGTTATCTGAAACAGCGCCGTATTTTTTCCAATCTTTGTAGTTTTCATCTTTAGAAAGCCGTTTTTATTTATCGTACCGCCGATAAGATTGTCCCCTTTATTTTTATCCCTCGGCAAGCTTTCTCCGGAAAGCATTGACTCATCCACTGAGGATTCTCCTGATATTACAACCCCATCCACGGGAATACTCTCACCCGGCTTGACCAGGAGAATATCTCCGACCTTTACAAACTCTATATTTACCGCTATCTCTTTTCTGCCTTTTAAAAGCAAGGCTTTTTTCGGCTGAAGGTTTAAAAGCTCTTTGAGGCTTTTAAGAGCACGTTTTTTTGATTTCGCCTCTAAAAGTTTTCCGGCAAGCACCAGCGTAATAATGACAGCGGTCGTATCATAGTAAACCCCAGGTTCAAGCCCTGCTTTCAGAAATAACTCGGGAAAAAAAGTGGCAATACTGCTGTAAAGAAAAGCGCTCCCTGTCCCCACCGCCACAAGGGTATTCATATCGGCGTAACTCTTGGGCGGCCTGAAGGCCAAAAGCGCTCCCGTAAAAAAACGGTTTCCCGTCCAGAGAAGCACCGGCAGGGTCAGGCCGAACAAAATAATATTAAGCACATATTTGTTCAGGGACAGCAGAGCAGGAATAAAATCAAACATTGAAAAAAGAAAAATTACAAAAGAAAATATTGCGCCGGTCGCAAAACGATTACGAAGCTTTAAATATTCATCCTGCTCGATCTTCTCCATCTCTTCCGGAGAAGTCGTCACGCCAAAACCCGCAGCCTCTACCGCTTTTCTCAACTGAATAAAAGATACTTGTTCAGGATTGAATTCCATTGCCGCGTTATTTAGGGCAAGATTTACATTCGCCTGCTTTACGCCTTTCAGCGCGGACAGTTCTTTCTCGACTCTTTCTACACAAGAAGCGCAGTGAAGCCCTGTAATATTAAAAACTATTTTTTGATATGCCATATTTCCTCCGGAGGAAGAAACTTTTACGAAGACAGGACTCCTACAAGCCGGTAATCAGATATATCTATGGTCTTCTTTGTCCTTAAAACTTTTTTAATATCCGTGGCAATCACTTTATTGCCTATTATGCCGACCATCTTTCCATATTTTCCTTTAATCAATAATTCTACCGCTTTTTGCCCGAGTCTTGCGGCAATAGCCCTGGAAAAAGCTGTCGGAGAACCGCCTCTTTGCATGTATCCAAGAACACTCACTCTGACCTCCAGATCTTTCGTCTTCTTTCGTATCTGTTTAGCCGCTTCATAACCGGACATAATTCCCTCTGCTACAATTATAATACTGCTGTGCTTTCCTCTTCTATGACCCTTGTCAAGAAGTTCGCAGACTTTATTTAAATCAGGTTTTATCTCCGGAATAAGCACAGCTTCAGCCCCCGAACCCAGAGCCACTTCAAGCGCAATGAGACCGTTGTCCCTTCCCATTACTTCAACAACAAAAACCCTGTCATGAGAAGTTGCCGTATCCCTTATTTTATCAATAGCTTCCAAAGCCGTATTAACAGCCGTATCAAAACCTACGGTATAATCGGTATAAGCTAGGTCATTATCTATTGAAGCCGGAATATTTACAACCGGGACTTTCCAGCCGTAATAAAGAGCCCCTCCTCCGGCAAGCGACCCGTTTCCGCCTATTACCACCAGAGCCTCGATACCAAAACATTTAAGATTTTTAACCGCTGTTTTTTGGTTCCTTTTTTCCTTAAACTCAGGGCAGCGAATGGTTTTTAATATCGTCCCTCCCAGGTTAATAATACCGCTGACTGAAGAGGCCCTCATTTCTTCAATTTCCCCGTCAATCAATCCCCTGAATCCTCTTTTAATTCCATAAACCTTAAGCCCGTTATAAACAGCAGTACGCACTACCGCCCGTATTGCCGCATTCATCCCGGAAGCATCACCGCCGGTGGTCAGAACGCCGATCGTTTTTATTTGCATATGGTCTCTCCTTGTTAACCAGTTAAAAATCGCAAGCATATAGTCTGTAATGTCCGTAAAGTCTATAAGGGAAAAACTAACTAGACTCGAGTTTTTTTGAGATATTTTATCAGACTACTTATCATTCTGCTTAGTTTTTCACAATCCGCACGTATAGAACTGTAAACTTCTTTTTCCATGTAAGACTGGTCAAAAGCTATGTCAAGTTGCGCCCTTATTTCGCCGCAAGAACCTTTAGCTACAAAAAGAAATTGTGCGAACTCCTTATCACCTTTTCTTTCAAAACCTTCCGCTATATTCAGCATTACCGAACTAGCAGCTCTTTTCATTTGATTAGCGAGTGAAAAGTCCCGGATAAAACCTTGCATCTTTGTTGTATCGTAAATTCTTTTGGTTAAAAGTCTAGCGTCTTTGTAAATATTAAGATCTTCAAATCTCCCTACTTTCATCATTTCACCCCTTACTCTCCGTCTTTTACTTTATAGACCTTATGAACCTCTGCGGACTTACGTCCGAAGTTTCGGCGAATGGAATTCAAATCATTATTCATGCCGCATTCATCCCCGGAGTTACCTCCGTGGTTTTCTGCGGCA
>JAZDIO010000016.1:0-4801 GCA_043804965.1 Candidatus Firestoneibacteriota bacterium
GCCTTTCGTTTATCGTAAGCGTTACATTTCCAAAAGTGTCTATATTATCAACTTCAATCGAGTACTGCACCCCGGACCTCAAAAATACCGTTTCCAGCGCTACTTTGACCGGCGTGTTCGGGAAGTCTATCGGGGCTTCCACAAACTTCGGGTCTGCCGCAAACGCAAAAACACCGGTCAGCAGGGCAACTACTACAGTTAGTATTCTCTTTATCATACTTTCCTCCTTTTTAAGAGCTTGTTAATTCGTTTCCACGGACTTTTGTCCAGGTTTATTTTTTGTTTTCTTTATTTCAAACCTCCTCTATTCTTAATTTCCTTATTTTCCGGTTTAAATTCTTTTACTTTTTCCTCTACAAAGGTTGCCGTGCCCAGAAATTTATAATTCCAGAGTTCCGAAGACGAACCGGCGGTTCTGATAACTTCAGAAGGTTCTCCTATTGCCAGCATTACCTGAGTCTTGCTCATTCCTGTCAACACTTTCCTTGCTTTTATCGCCTCCCATATTTCAGCAGGCCAGCCAAAAGACAAGTAGGGATTGACCAGAAAGAAAAACTTGGAAAAATCCTCCGTATATTGGTTGGACTCATAGAGATAGACGACATAGAACTTTTTATTATTTATTTTTAACTCAATTTCTATACCAAATCTGGAATCATCCATGACCTTGTACTTATCAGAAAGCAGAAGTTTATTTCTTACATTAAGGACCCGGGCTTCCGACAGCTTCTCAAGCTTTTCCCCCCGGTCTGTCATAATAGTTTTCTTCAGCCATACAACACGGCCTATGTACTCTTTCAGCTTCACAAGCTCTACCATATTCTGCCTTTTTCTATTCTGCCAGCTCTTTACATCTGCGACTATCTCCTGAGTAGTCAGTTGTTTCTGGTTTTTTCCGTCAGCGTCCGCTATCCAAACCTGATAATTTCTGAGAAAGCAGAGCCGTTTTGAATCCGGAGCCCAGGACAGTCCGAGAGGAGTAACTCCCGTGACTATTTCAGTTATACTGCCGCTTGAGATATCCCTGACATAAACACTATACCCTTTTCCTTTTCCGGGAGAGATATAAGAAAGTTTGCTTCCGTCGGGAGACCAGGAGAGGCCCGAACCTATATAACCTTCGTCAGTGAGTTGTTTTTCCTGTTTTGTGCCCGTACTATATATAAAGATATTCTGATTTTTAAACTCCGGGTCAAGTTTAACATAAGCAATATTGGCTCCGTCCGGAGAAAACGCAGCAGGATTTAATACCGTATTTTTACCTACTTTCCCGCACCTGGTTATCAACAGAGGAGCGCCCTTTCCCGTTACCGCAACTTCATACAAAGAAGCATCTTCTTTATCCACGGAAATATAAATTACTTTGTCTCCTTTTGGAGAAAACACCGGATAAAGTTTATCCTCCGGGCCGCTTGTAAGTTTTATCTGCTCCGTACCGTCTTCCGTCATGATAAATATCTGCTGAACCTGTTTTTCATCTCCGCCCGCAAATGCAATTCTTCTGCCGTCCCAGCTCCAATACGGATGCCTGTTCCAATTCACGCTGGTTAACATTATTTTATTTCTGGCGCTTTCCGTATTTATGGTCCAAATCTGAGTACCATAGATTTTACTGACCAGAGCGTAAGCTATCCGTTCCGCCCCGGTATCCTGAGTTTTAACGGACCAGACCGGATACTCGCATCTGTCTGCTTCCAATACTTCCGGATATATACGGCCGCCGCCAAGCACTGCAAGCATTAAAGCGGTTAGAATCACCGGTTTGCAGGCTTTAATAGTTTTCCCAAGAGCATCCCTCATCTTTTTTATCTCCTCGTCTGGTTTGTAAACGTGGCATATTCCAACCCAAAACCGGTATCTATTACCTCGGCTTTGGTTTGAAATGCCACCGTTGCAAATTCATTAATCCGCTTTTCCTGCAGCCTGGGAAATACCAGAACCAGGCTGATAAATACCAGCAAGAGGCAAAGAGCGCTTAAGCTGACTCTCAGAGCAACCGCTGTTTTACCGGCTGCCGGCGCTGACACTGTTTGCCGCCCTGCCTTTTCTTCCGCTACTTTCAATTTAAGAACCCGCATAAAGTCCGCAGACAGATTTATTTTTTCTCTTTGCTTTGCAGCCTCTGATATAGAGGTAAAAAGTCCGAGCTTTACTCTGCAAGACCGGCAATTTACCAGGTGTTTAGAAATAAGATAGGAGACCAATCTGCCGGTTTCTTTATCCATATATGCACTTAAATTCTTTTCAATAAATCTGCAAAACATATTACACCTCTCCTTGTTTAATTAATTCTTTCGCTATATAAATTCTGGAATTATGAATTCTGGATTTTACCGTCCCTTTAGAGACGCCCGTAATAACCGCAATTTCCCTGTAAGAAAGGCCTTCCATTTCTCTTAAAACAAACGCCGTTTTCAAATCCTCCGGCAGTTTTTCTACAGACGCCCTGATGCTTTCCAGGGCATTTTTTCCTTCAAGTAACTCTTCCGGAGCAGACTGTATATCGGGAAGACCAAGCACCTGCTCCACTTTATCAAAAGATACTGAAGGTTTTTTTGAGGCTTTTCCCCTCTTATAATACATACAGACATTAAAGACGACCCGGTAAAGCCAGGTAAAAAACCTGGAACGCCCCTTAAACGTAGAAAGAGATTTATAAAGCTGAAGAAATACTTCCTGCGAAACATCCTCTATTTCATTTTTATCTCCGATAAATTTATAAACAATACCGGCAACCGGAGTTTTGTATTTATTAACAAGCTCAAAAAATGCCTGTTCTTCGCCCAGATTAAACCTATGTACCAGCGCAAGATCAGCCATATTCTCCGCATCCTTCCTTTTTTTTAACTCTTTTAAACCCACTTTTTACCCTCATTCCCTAATCTTAGTAGCACCTGCGGAGAAAAAGTTCATTATTATTTTTTATTTGAAAAGTCCTGTAATATTAAGACCTGCCGGGGCGATCCGCAAAAGATACTAAAACAGGTTTTTCTGAATAACCAGTTTTGTCGTTGTTTTAAAATGAAGCTTTGCCACCTCTTTAAATATATCACAGCCTTTTAAATCCCTTAACCTTATAACTCCTTCTTCAGCTTCCTTTGAAGCGCCCTTGGGCAGTTCAAATCCGAGGGAATCCGACAATTTTTTCAATTGCGACAAAAACTCCGCGCGGGCCAAAATTGACGCGGCCGCGACACAAAAATGCCTCTCTGCTTTTGTTTCAAACACCAGTTCAACTTTTTTTCCTTTTTCCATAAGCGCGGCTCTGATAAACTTATCATCGCCGAACTTGTCGGATATTACTTTTTTTGCCGGCGTTTTTTCCAATAGATTTTCTATTACTCTGGCATGACCCCAGGCCAATAATTTATTAAGATTTTTAAATTTTGCATACAACTCATTATATTTTTTTGGGCCGATAACCACTACGGAATATTCCGCGTATTTTTTTATTTCCAGGGCCAGGGCCCGGACTCTGCCATCAGAAATGAGTTTACTGTCTCGAATATTTAAACTTTTTAATTTTTCAAAAATATCCTCTCCTGCATAAACACCCGCAATTACTAAAGGACCAAAATAATCGCCTTTTCCCGACTCATCTACACCTATCGCAGGAACAACCGCTGTCATTTTGAAATACCGTCTAAGGGGCTGGAGGCGGAGGCATACCGTTTTGCCTGCATTCTTCCGGCAAGAAAAGCAAGCCGTCCGGCTTCCACGCCAAGCTTCATAGCCCGAGCCATTCTTACGGGATCTTTAGCCAGGGCAATCGCAGTATTCATTAAAACTCCGTCAGCGCCGAGTTCCATAGCTACCGCCGCATCCGAAGCCGTGCCGACTCCCGCGTCAACGATAACAGGAACCTTAACAGCTTCTTTGATGAACCGTATATTAAGCGGGTTAGTTATACCCTGTCCCGAACCTATCGGAGCCGCAAGAGGCATTACCGCCGCCGCGCCCGCGTCTTCGAGTTTTTTCGCTATCACCACATCATCATTGGTATAAGGAAGCACGGTAAACCCGTCTTTAACCAATATTTTTGTCGCTTCTAAAAGTCCGACAACATCAGGAAAGAGCGTCTTCTCGTCGCCGATAACTTCGAGCTTAACCCATTTTGAAAGCCCGGCCTCCGCCCCGAGATGCGCCGTCCTCACAGCGTCTTCCACATTAAAGCAGGCCGCCGTATTCGGAAGGATAAAGCATTTCTTCTGATCAATAAAATCAAATAAAGATTCCTCTCCCTTTTTGGGATTCAAATTCACCCTTCTTACCGCAACCGTTATCATCTCCGTCCCGCTTGCCTCATGCGCGGCCTTCATAACCTGAAAAGTAGAGTACTTTCCCGTCCCCACCCAAAGCCGTGAAGAAAATTCTTTACCTGCTACAACAAGTTTGTCTGACATACAAAACCTCCAGTAAAAGATAATTACAAATTACGAATGACAAAGGACAATATATTGTGTTATATGTAATCCTCATTAATCCATTTTCGATTGTCTATCTCATTGTCAACAAATGTTGACAATGAGATATATTTCATATCGAGAAAAGCTTTGCTTAATCTGCTCAACACTTTCTTTATCAGATAAAGCTTTGCTTAATCTGCTCAACACTTTCTTTATCAGATAAAGCTTTGCTTAATCTGCTCAATACTTTCTTTATCAGATAAAGCTTTGCTTAATCTGCTCAACACTTTCTTTATCAGATAAAGCTTTGCTTATTTTCTAGCAGTCTTCGGCTGCTAGCCGCCTCCTACAAAATGCACGATCTCTACTTTGTCACCGTCTTTGAGCGGCATATT
>JAZDIO010000017.1:0-3740 GCA_043804965.1 Candidatus Firestoneibacteriota bacterium
AAAAAGCAGTACTTTTAAAGGAAAAAATGCGGTTGAGCTTGCCGAAAAAATGGGATTAAACAGGAAAGACCTAGAAATTTGCGGTAGATATAGCGCAAAGCTTAGTTCTGAGGCAGTGCAGCGCCTTAGACATGGAGGAAAGGCAAAGCTTATTGTAGTCGCTCCGACAATGCCTGTTTTTGGAACCGATAATAAACATTATATTATTTGCGAGCGGTTTGTTCAGGCTTTCTCTTTGCTCCGCAAAAATACTTTGTTATGCGTTCCGAGTTATTCTCTGGAAGACATGCTTGTGCATGAAACTTACAATAATCTTTTCCCGCTTGAAGATGTTCTGATCGGATGCGGGGAAATATCAAATATAGCGTATCTTCATAACTTCATAGCCAATTATATTAATAACCAGTTTATTTACAATAATGATTCGCCTTCGCTTCCGTATCACATGATGTGGAACAGAGTGGCTACATCAAGGGATGAGGCTCTTAAGAAAGTTATTACCGGCTTTGGCAATACAAAACCCGGCCGGGCTCTTAAAGAAGAAGGGTTCATGCATATGCTTAATTCTGAACTCCTTGCGGTGGTTGCCGCCTCCATGACTGAAGAGGAATTAAAATCCCGTCTTGCGAAAATAATAGTAGGAATCTCCAGGGAAAATACTGCCGTGCATTTGAAAGATCTGAAACTTGATGATACGGTTTTTGAGATGCTTAAGGGAGCCATGAATCCAAAACTTATGCAAAATCGCAACGGGAATCCGGTGATGGTTTACACTTCTCCGACCGGTAACTTCCTGCCGGAAGGCAATCCCCTGGCTATTTCTGCCGCAATGTCGCTTGCGGACTTTGTAATAGCTAAATTTGACAGCGGTGTGCCTTTAAGCATTGAAAAGTTTTTTAATATCACCTGCGCTGAAAATGAAATCAAGCCGGATATGGTGGTCATTACGGCCTTTGTAAATGAGCTGAACACTTATGGCGGCGCTACTTTTGAAAACTCAAAACGAAAGAATCTTGTTGCCCTGGAAAAGGGAATACAGGTACTTATAGGTGATATTGAAAATGTTAAGAAATTCGGAGTTCCTGTTTTGGTGAGCATCTGTGAGAACAGGGATATTTCCAGAGAGGAAATAAAGATAATTGATAAATATTGTTCTGATCTCGGGGTAAAACCGGTATTCTCTCATACCAAAAATTATTCCACGAAGGCAGGTATTGATTTTGTGAAGAGTGTACTGGAAATAATCAGAATAGAAAAGAGTTATTTTAAGCCGATTTATGAAAATGAGATTCCTTTGAAAGATAAGATTAACATGATAGTAAAGGAAGTGTATAATAAGAATAAAGTTACTTACTCCGGTAAGGCTGAAAAAGAATTAGGTTTATTTGAACGCATGGGTTACGGCAAACTCCATGTTTCCGTTTCCCGTTCTCCTTACTGGCATGAGCCGGGTTTGCAGAATGAAATTAATATTAAATCGGCTTCTCTTTACGCGGGAGCGGGCCTGGTTATGGCTACCGCGGAAGACGGGGAGTTTATGCCTTATTATAATGGAAAATACAACATAGACAGGGTGAGAAATGCGCTATATAGATGAACCGCTGAAGAAATTTACAGAGGATTTAAGCGCAAAGCTTCCTGCTCCTGGGGGCGGAGCGGCCGCAGCCTTGGTTGGGGCGCTGGCTTCCAGTCTTAATTGCATGGTGGGAAATTTTACCGCAGGGAAAGATAAGGATGCTTCAGTATCGGAAGAGGTTAAGGGATTGCTTAAACTTTCGGAGAAATATCGTGAAGGGCTCCTAAATTTGATGGAATCAGATATTGAGGTTTACGGGAATTATTCGAAAGCTTCGAAACTTCCAAAGGGTACTGAGGCGGAAAAAGCATTGAGAGAAAAAGCTGTGGAAGAAACCGTGAAAAAAGCCGCTGAAGTTCCTTATAAAGTAATGATTATATGTGGCAAGATTCTTCAAGTCTGCGAATCCTTGTTAAGCAAGGGAAATAAAAACCTTCTAAGCGATGTCGGGGTAGCGGCGTTCTTTGCCGGTGCGGCATTAAAAGCTGCTTATTTAAATGTTTTAGTTAACTTTTTATATTTGAAAGATGAGTCTTTTAGGTGTAAAATACTGAAAGAAACTAAATTGTTATTATCAGAATCAGGGAGGATAGAAAGACTGGTAGAGGAAGAGTGTAAAAAGAAGCTCGGGGGGTAACGCCAATGGCTGATGAAAGGAATTTTTTCTTGGATAAACGGCGTTTTCCAAGAGTAAGCATTAAGCTGGAGGTAACGGTTTTTTCTTCCCAGAGAACCCTGCTTGGTAATGGAGAATTGAGGGATATTTCAGCTTCGGGCCTGAAGTTTGAAACCCCTATCATGAAAGGTATTTATAAAGGCGGAGAAGTGATTGTAAGTTTTACTCTTCCTGACGGACCGAAAATAGAAAAGCTTCGTTGTGAGATTAAAGCTGTAACTAAATCTGAAACAGGGTATGTAGTGTGCGTAAGATTTACGGAATTAAAAGCGATAGATCTTTTAAGAGATTATGTGGAAAGCAGGATAACAACGCAATAATGATACTCCGGATTTAAGTCTTAAAAAGAATTAAAAATGATGTTGGTCCATGGAGACGGACATGAAAAGGAATGTTATAATAGCGGTAATTTATTTTGTAGTTTTTGTTATAGAATTTGCGGTTGGTTGTCCGCCAGTAAGTGACTGGAATATATCGCCAAGTGTTCAAGCAGTTAATAAGAGTGTGTCAATAAAATGTACTGTTAAACCTGGCTCGGAAACCCAGAAAATAAACAGCTGGAACATGACGGAAATAAAGGACGGAGTGAATACAGGAAATGTAATAGCATCCGGAGGGGGAGCGGGAATAAATGAGAGTATTAGACCGTCGCCATCCGTAAAATTTGAGGATCCGGCTGTAAGGAAAGTATTCATGTCAGGAACTTGGGAGGATACAGCCGACCCCACCGGCTTTACAGGCGCTACTACAAGTCCGGAGTTTACGATTTACAAAATTTTATTGGATTCTGTTTCGGGAGCGGATTCTATAGGCGCTACTCCTGAGAATGTTTATGTTTATGCAACAAGTAAAGGGTCCGGTAATGCAACTATTGCTTTGAAAACGGAACCAGCGGGTGTTGTTCTGCCGGCGAATTCCATAACCTGGACGGGCGGAGCAGCCGGAAGTGATCAGCTTCATAGAAATGTTTCCAAGAGTAGTTTAAATGAATCAGGCGTGGATGTAAGCGCTACGGCAGGGACTATTGTAAAAACAAAGGTATATGTGTTTGAAGCTGAACCTGGATCAAAAGATGTAAATTTTGAAATTGGTATTATCCAAGACAATAGTATATGTACCACCCCGTTTGGCGAATGTGATAATTCAACAGGTTCGTCTAATCCAGATGTTACGTCCGGTATTTATTATAAAGATAAAAAATGGAGGTTTGTATTAAAGAATATTAAATATAACATTAAATATGGAATTAATTCAGGAGGCAATACCAATGTGACTTCCGGTACAATGTCTCCTTTTCCTAATGGCAAAAATATGCCGGAAACGAGTACTCAGAAAGAAAGGAAAACCAGGGCAAAAGAGGATTTAACTCCTTCTCCTTACGGCAGTGTTGCTCGTACTTCTTATTGGTCATCTTCAATTACGACGACGCATGAGTTGTTTCATGCTACAGATTGGCTTAGTTTTTATAAGCCGGCAATGCAAAGTACT
>JAZDIO010000018.1:0-8646 GCA_043804965.1 Candidatus Firestoneibacteriota bacterium
GATCCCCATGAAGTGGCTTATTATTTAAAGAAGGCCCTTACCAAAAAAGAGAGCCACGGCGTATGGGTAAAGCAGGAGCAGAAGGGCAGAGACGAGTCTCTCTCTGTTGTGAGGGTGGATTTTGATAAAGATCTGGTTGCGATGCGGTTAAACGGGAAGAAAAAAGAAAGATAGCCCGTCGTGAATATCTGGCGATTTTTAGGAGGAGGAGTTAGAAAAATAACCTGATAGAGAGAGGTAAAGGTTTCAAGCGGCGGCTTGGTTAGAAGGCATAACATCACTAAACCCTATGAAACTGAGAAAAACGAAATAATTTCCGCTTCAAAAATTAAAAAAGCTGTTATCATCTCTCCTGTATGATCCTGTAAGAAAAACCAATTTTAACGAATATTTTTATTGACCTTTTATTTATTTCTGCTAGAATATGTTAGTTGCTTAAGGGGCGAATGAAAGGCAAATTCGAAGAACTAAATTTAAAATTTTCTATTTTTGCGCCGGTTTGAACCGGTCGTATTTTGCGACAGGCAATAGGAATGCTGAACTGCAGCTACAAAGACACTGGAGCCCGTATCCGAGTACGGGAGGACAGTTGCACTGTCACTTTTATAGACGTTATGGACTTTTAAGAACGTTTATGGACTATTTTTGGTACTTAAGGGGTGCTGAGATGCGAAAGATTATTCTGATTGTAATACTTAATTTTTTTCCGGTTATCTTCTTTGCTTTAACCGGCTGGACTGACCCTTTCCCTGTGACTAATGTCAGCGGAAGCATTCAGGATTTTGCTTTTTCTGTTTCTTCCGACAGAGGGAACGGATTATTTTCTTATGCCTGTAACGGCGGAAGCGCGAATAACGGGATTTACTTCAAGAATTCAACGGAAAACAGCCTTACCTGGTCTTTAAATTCATTTCTTTCAACGGTGAACAATGACGCGTTGTCTCCGTCCGTTACCGGAATAAACGGATTTATATATAATGCATGGCTGGATAATAATTCCGGAATTTATCGGGTTTTGCTGAAAAAAAGCCCGGACGGGGATAATGTAGAGCTCAGCGGCGGAGCAAATTGCTCTTCCGTTAATATTTTTGCGGGCAGTAACGGGAATGTTCACGCGGTTTGGAGTGAAAACGGGATTATTTATTACAGAAAAGGTTTTAATAACGGTAGTAACTGGTCTGATATTAAGACAGTAAGCGGAGCGGTCTCGGAGAATCCTTTTGTATTTGAAGCCGGAAATTTACTGGTCGTTCTCTGGAGGGAGGGCGTAACATTTTGTGCGAAATATTCAAGCAGCGGGGACGGAGGGCTTACCTGGAGCGGGGAGAGTAGTTTTTCCTCTGCAGGGATTGCTTCGCTTTCCTGCGCTGGGGATTCTACGGGTGCTGTGTATGCGGTCTGGGAGCAGGCTGACAAGGTATACTTCAGAAAACACGAAGCTTCAGGATGGGATATGGAAAAAACTATTTCAACAAATACCGCCGGTACCGCAAAGAATCCTGCCGTTACAATAGATACGGAGGGAGACATTTATGTTGTCTGGTCGGACAATAGAACAGGAACGAATAAAATATATCTTTCCTCAAGCGTTAATGGAGGGCAAACATTTTCTTCCGAAATTGTTTTGGGTCAGATTACCCTCCCCGGAAAGCTGATCCTTGCTTCGTTTAAAAAAAACCTGTATTTGTTGTACAAAGAGTCAGGACAGATAATGTATCGGATTAAAGATACCTCTGCGCCGTCCCCGGTATCAATCAAAAGCCCCGCCTACCACCCTGCCGGGGGCGGCTGCAATAACAATACCCCTGTTTTTTTTCTTGAAGTTTCCGATAATGACGGAGGAACAGGAGTAAAAGGGTATAGCTTTGCTTTTGATAAAAATGCGGCGACGGTGCCGCCCGAAGTAATCAATTATTCTTCAAACACTTTGACTTTTCCCAAAACGGAAAACGGGAGCTGGTACCTTCATGTTAAAGCTATGGATATTCTTGGGAACTGGAGTGAAACTTCTCATTTTAATATGGTAATTAATAATACTTCAATTTTGCCGGAAAGCGAGATGTGGTCCGCTCCCAATCCGGTCAGATCCGGGCAAAATCCGGTGATCAGATACTTTGTATCGGATTCTTCAGATATGGAAATGACTGTATTTAATGAAGCCGGGGATATAATGACTTCAGTCAGAAAAAATGTTCTTTTGGGAATAAATGAAATCAAGGAACTGGATACAAGAAATTGGGCAAATGGGGCTTACTTTTACCGGATTAAGGTTAAGAGCGTTCAAACCGGAGCTACCGCTCAATTAGTCAAAAAAATATTACTTTTGAGGTAGCCGTGAGAATTTTACTTTTTTTAGTTGTATTTAATTCTATGATGTCTGGAGCTTTTTCCTCTTTGACGTATTACCTTCATTTTGAAGGGGATAGCAACGGCAGAATATCCGAAGCATCTTCGTCAGATTATTATATCAGCGGGGAGGCGGGGGCTTACAGCGGCAGATTCTTTTCCCCCAGTTATGAAATTAACAACGGTTGGTATAATACGATCAATATTGACGACACTCCGCCTTCCGCAGTTGGAAGTTTTACTTCAGAGACTCTGTTAAACGGGAATATAAAACTTTTCTGGGAGAGTGTGTTGGATAATGAATCCTTTACAAGAGGTTACCGTATCTACAGATCGGTAAAACAGGCAGAGAATGGAAATTTGCTTGCCGAGATTGATGGAACCGAGTTTACGGATACAAGCGGGCTCATATATGGAATTACGTATTATTATACGGTAAGACCGGTGGACTTGGCATCAAACGAAAGCGTTATCGGAAATATTGTTGTTTCCGCTCTCTCAAAGAGTTTAAGTACTTCCGTTACTTCGCTTTCAACTGTTTCAAAACCCGGAGGAGGGGTGGAGCTGGGCTGGCAGGCTGTGTCCGGTATTTTTTATTACAGGATATATAGGTCGGAAGCTTTTGGGGAAAAAGGGACTCAGGTAAATATTGACGGAAATACGGTTGCCGGATATTTTTTACAGTCTTTAAGTGAGGGTTTAACCGATGGAAAAAGATACTATTACACTGCGCAAGGGGTTGATATTTCTGCCAACGAACAACAGCTCGGAAACAATCAGGCAATCGCTGTATGTGATGCTGTTGCTCCGACAGTGCCTGTGGTCAGTTCTTCCACTCATCCGGATGATTTGCCGAGTGTTGACAACTGTCCTGTCTTTTCCTGGGTGGAAGCCGAGGATCCAAAAGCGCCGGCGGGCGGAGCTACGGGAGTGAAAGGTTATCACTTTGTTCTGAGCAGGAATTCCGCGGAAAGCTTCAGCGGCAGCTGGTCCTTTAAAAACGGGCTTACTGCGGGCTACGATAAAATTACCGACGGAGAATGGCACCTGTTTGTTCTTGCTGAAGATTTTGCGGGAAATAGGAGCGCGGTTGCTTCAAAGAAAATAATCATAAGTACCTCCGGCGAGATCAGAGGCAGAGTATATGATGCTGACGGGAAAACTCCTTTGAAAGATACCCGTCTGGAGCTCCTGACCGGTCTTCTTGTTCTTAAATCGGGACGGACTGATAACGACGGCAATTATATTTTTACTGGCGTGCCTTTTGGAGCTTACAAATTGAAGATATATAAAGCCGGTTTTAATCCGTATGAAACTGAAGTTGTTACTCTGTCGAAAAGCACAGCTTGTGTGATATTTAATAAATCCGTAAATTCCGCTCAAAATATTGGAGCGGACGGGCTGGCCTCCTATCCTAATCCGTGTAAGACGGGAACTGTTACTTTTGTTTACAAGGTGGAGGTGCCGTCAAAGGCGGTTATAGATGTTTATGATTCAGCAGGGGAAAAGGTTGCGGCTCTCGAAGAGAACCAGGTTATTACGGGTTTTCGCGAGACAAAATGGGAGGCTTCAGGGATGTCGTCAGGTGTTTATTTTTATCTGGTAAAACTTGAAAATAACGGGAATGTTTTTAAATTTCCGGTGAAAAAACTTTCTTTAATCAGGTAGGCCCTAATGCGTACAAAAATACTGTATTTATTTTTTGCTCTTAGTTGTTTCTCCGCTGCGGAAACTACAGGTTCGTTAGGCTCGTTTTCATTTTTATCAGCCGGCGCGGGCGCCAGGGCCCTGGCAATGGGCGGAGCATTTACCGCTCTTTCCGACGATGCTTCTGCGTTGTACTGGAATCCTGCAGGCCTTGCCGGGCTGGATGTTTATAAAACACATTTTACGGGGATGTTCAGCAATATGGATTTTGGCCGGATATACGGATTTGCAGGAGTCTATGAAAAAATGGATAACGGTGCAGGCGCGGCCGGACTAAGCCTGCATTATTTCGGAGTCAGCGGAATAGAGGGACGGGATGATTCTGGCGCCTCTACGGGTGATATTGATTATCATGAAGGAGTGCTGTCGGTTACTTATGCAAACACTCTGTTTAAGGGGATGAAAGCGGGTATCAGTTTAAAATATTACTATGCTTCATCGCTGGATATAACAGGAAAGGGCTTTGGCGGGGATCTTGGAATAATATGCAAACCTTTCGGCCAGTATTTTTCGGCGGGGTTAGCGGTTAAGGATATCAACGCGGGCGTTGCGTGGTTCGGCGGCAGGACAGATTATGTTCAAACAATATTTGTTTTTGGTGTTGCGCAGATCATTATTTATGAGAGATTTTCTGTTTCAGCGGACATTGAAAGTAATACTGCTCCGGCTTTTAAATACAGGATGGGCAGCGAGTTTAGGGTAAATGAAATGCTTGCCTTTCGAATTGGGCTGAATTACGGGGATTTAACTTCGGGTTTTGGTGTTTTTTATCAGAATTATAAAATAGACTATGCGTTTTTAATGGACAATGACGGTTTTGCGGATCTTCACAGGTTCTCTTTTTCAGCCGGTTTTTAGACCCAAAATCTGCAGTAGACAGCATATTCGTCTAAATGGATTTTGGGTTTGATTCCATAGATAAAAAAAGAAATTCCACTTCCGCCGGTTATTATAGGGCGGATCTTTCGAAGAGATACAAGCAATTTGCATGTATGATTTTTCCGGTCCGATTGAATCACGATCAAATCAGTTTTAGATGGCAAAATCTTGAAAAATAGGTTATAATTTATTTAAATTTAAGTTCACGGGAGGAAAAGATGAATATAGCAACACCGGAAATGTCAGACGGGATAATGGCGATGAGGGGGGCGTTTTTTGTGTTTTTTCTTTTGTTTTTTGCCGCAGTTTCTATTTTCTGCGCGGTTTGTCTTCAGGTAATTGCCAGAAAAACTAATACTGAAAACGGCTGGCTTGCCTGGATTCCAATTGCAAATATATTTTTAACGGCGAATATAGCCAGAAAACCGATTTGGTGGGCAATATTGTGCTTGGTTCCGATTGTCAATATAGTCGCGGGTATAGTTTTGGCAATAGGAATAGCCGAAGCCAGGGGCAAGGAAAGCTGGCTCGGTATTCTGATGATAATTCCCGGCGTCAATCTGGTAGTACTCGGATATCTTGCATTTTCAAAATAGTAATGATTGATGATTTGTGGCCGGACTCTGAAAAGGATCCGGCTCTTTTAATAAAATTGAAGACTAAAATCTGAAATTCGAAAAAACTAGAAAATAAAACAAGAAAAATAAAAAACTAAGGTGAAATCACCTTTTTTTGTTTTTTTTAGTTTTGTAATTTTTCTTCGAATTTCGAGTTTTCCCGAAAAGTACTTGTGTTTTCTGGGTTTTACTGCTAAAATTATCAAGGCTGAAAATAGCGGCTTATTTAACATTAATAACAGGGAAAAATGCTAAAATTAAGATGTAAAAAACCGGAGTTTAAGAGAATTTTAAGATTTATGTACCTCCGGATTGTAAGGGCGAATGATTCGCCTCCAAGAGTTGCGGCAGGAGTAGCAATTGGTGTGTTTCTCGGAATCTTTCCTACTTTTGGCCTGGGTTTGGTACTTGCATATATTTTTGCGGTAATATTAAGGATCAATAAAGCGGCGGCTGTTGCAGGAAGCTTGATAATGAATCCTTTGACCACACCATTTTTCTGGACGCTTTCTGCGATAACAGGCGGGGCCTTAATAGGAGCAGAAAGAGATCTGATACTTGGGGAACTAAGAACAGGAATGATTTTTAAAGCGCTTGGTCCTGCGTTTATCGCCTACATGTTTGGGAATGTTCTGATATCGGCCGTTTTTGCGGGCGGCGCGTATTTTGTAACGCTTGGGATAATTAAAAGGCATAAAAAAGTTAAATAAAAGATATTTTTCACGTTAAAAAAAGCCTGATATGAGGGATTTCTATGAAAGTTTATCAAAAATAATCGATTTGATATAGTTTAGTTAAGAAAAAGGTCAGTCTTGTCACACTATTTCTGTATGAAAAAATACCCCTAAAGAGTCTGTTTTTAACCTTTTCAAATGCCTTTTCTTCTGCTAAAATAACATTAGGCAGGTACTGGTTGGCAGGTATTAAAGCGAGGTGTTATATGAAAAAAGTGTATTTGATTGTTCCTGTGTTTTTCATGTTTATTCTCTGCGGTTGCGGCCCTGAGAATCTGCAAAGGAGTAATCCTCTGGATCCTCAGTATAATGCCGGAGGAGAAACAGGGACGATTGAAGGCACATGCTTTGTCGAGACTCAGCCCGCGGTTGGTGCGAATATCTCTACGACACCGACTACCAAAAATGTTCAGACTGATGCTAACGGCAGGTATACTCTCCCCGGTTTAAGTAGCGGCCCTTATTCTGTGAAAGCGGAAGTTCCCTGGTATACTCCATATAATTCCAGTACGACCCAAGTGGTTTCAGATTCTATTACGAAAGTAGATATAGTTATTCCTTCCACCAATCATAATTACCAGCCTCCCTGCATTCCTGAAGGTTTTGAAACTTATACTCCTTCGCTTGCGCCGCCAACTCCCTGGAGTATTTCAGTATCCGGAGGGTCTGTTTATGTTGATGGCAGTTGTTCATCGAACGGAACCAAATCCTGCAGGTTATACAGCGGAAGTTTAGGAACTTATGCGAAACTGCAACTATTTGGACTTAATGCATCGAAGGGTGTCAGGGTTACCGCAAAAATGCGGACAGACAATTTAACCGGTGATATTAAAATCGGGGTATCCGATACCGGCAGTAAAACCACAGAGTTTGGTTTTAATAATTCAACGAGTGTAAAGTATTTGCTTCCTTCAGGAGCTGTTGCTACCCCGTCGTTAGCTGCTACTTTAACAGCAAATACCTGGTATACCTTTTTCTTTGAGTTGGATTATGAAACGAAGACGGCAAGATTTGAACTTTGGGACAGATATAAAACCACCTGCCACTATAATTCCAATACTGTTTACTTTACCGATACCTTTAGCACAATAGATAAATTTTACATTTCGAATACTAATTCTTCATCGGTAGCGAATATTGACGAGATAGAAGTAATAAAAAAATAGCGGGATCAGAAAATACTTTAAGACCGGGTTAGGGAATGCTTTTAGCGAGGCGAATTATGAAAAAAATATATATGATTATTTTAGCAGTATTAGCAGCCGGTCTTTCTGGTTGCGGTCCTGAGAATCTGCAAAGGAGCAATCCTCTGGATCCTCAGTATAATGTCGGAGGAGAGGCCTATATTGAGGGCTTTGTGAAAGTTAACGGAGGTGCGGCGGTAAACGGCGCTACTGTTTCACTTATCAATATGAACAGGACGGTTCTGACGGAAGCAACAGGGTATTACTCTTTTGCTCAGGCTCCGACAGGAAATATAAGTCTGATGGCATCAGCGCCGTGGTACCAGGATAATACGCAGACTATTATGGTGACTTCCGGAGAGAGAAAAACTTTGGATTTCTCTCTTGACTACGGGCGTCTTTCTACTTTTCCCTGTACTTTTGATTCTTACATGCTCGGGATCAGCCCTCCTGCTCCATGGCAGACATATACCAGCGGTACCAGTCTTTATCCTGTAGTGAATAGTACATTTAGCGTAAGCCCTTCTTATAGCTGTAAGTTTACATGTGGAACTACGATAGGGGATTATTCAGAATTGAGGTACTCCGGTTTAAATGCTGTAAAAGGAATCAAGGTTAAGGCTGCGATAAATGTAATCAGTATTTCCAGCTGTAGTTTTATGGTTAAACTTAAAGACGCATCCGGAAGCAATGGACCGGAAATAGGGATAAATGGCAGCGATTTCTATCTAAAATCACCGTCCGGGACCGGGCAGAATATGTCCGGTTCTCCAAGTGCAAGCACTTTTTATTATGTGGAAATTATTTATGAGAGTGATACCGGCAGCGCGTTTTACACCGTATTTAATACTTCAAATACTATTATTAGCGGCCCGGTAACTCTTAATAATGTTTCAAAATATACCATTGACAGGGTTTCTGTGGTCAATACGGCCGTTTCACCGACTGCTGTGAGTGCTTACTTGGATGATATAGACATTATTAAAAAGTAGCTTTTTCATGATTGGTTAGCAGGTTGGCAGGAAATAAATTTCCCTAAAAACGAAGTAGGAATATTCGTGTTAAAGTACAGAAAAGTCTATAGGGTTGTTTCTTAATCAGTGGAATCCAAAAGCTTTGTAATCAGCGGAATCGAACCCGAAATCCCGCTAAGACATCAATATTCTTAATGTCAATAGT
>JAZDIO010000019.1:0-4134 GCA_043804965.1 Candidatus Firestoneibacteriota bacterium
GCTCGATAACTCTCTTCCCTTAGCTTCATCTAACTTGTTACCTCATTAAATGTAAGGCTCGATTCTAGGCTGGAGGCTATCCTTTGCCTAGGCTGGATTTTCACCAACTTAAACATATACGCTTTTCTCGGCGCACTCATATTTTTTCTCCATTTTGATTTTTTGGCAATGAAAGTATTCTGCCTTATTTTTTAAACATTATGAGACTTTCTTTTATCTCCTGTTTGACACTACCAATTTTTTCTAATTTTCGAGTTTATTATTTCAGGAATTCCTGAAACAGCCAGGTAGACAAGTATCTTTCTCCGCTATCCGGAAGCAGCGCTACAATGAGACTATTCTTGCTTTCAGGTCTCCTTGCAATTTCTAATGCCGCCCATAATGCGGCTCCTGAAGATATTCCCGCAAGAATGCCTTCCTCTTTTGCCAATGCCTTTGTCACATTTCCCGCATCTTCATCCTTAACTTTAATAAATTCGTCTACAACTTTTTTATTAAAGATCTTGGGAACAAAATTCGCTCCGATACCCTGAATCTTATGCGGCCCCGCCTTACCTTCGGAGAGAAGAGGCGAATCAAACGGCTCAACACCGATTATCTTAACCGAAGGCTTCCTTTTTTTTAACACCTCCCCGATTCCAGTTATCGTACCGCCTGT
This sequence comes from Candidatus Firestoneibacteriota bacterium, assembly GCA_043804965.1. Classification (GTDB taxonomy): domain Bacteria; phylum Oederibacteriota; class D2-FULL-39-29; order D2-FULL-39-29; family D2-FULL-39-29; genus D2-FULL-39-29. Next base: position 659 of record JAZDIO010000019.1, read on the forward strand.
GCCTATACCGCTCACGAAATAATCCAATTTGCCGTCAGTATCCTTCCATATTTCTTCCGCAGTTGTCTTTCTATGAACCTCGGAATTTGCTTCATTTTCAAATTGTTGAGGTATAAAGCTGCTTTTATACTGCTTTGCCAGCTCCTTAGCTTTTTCCACGGCACCGTTCATTCCTTTTGAACCTTCAGTAAGCACAATATCGGCACCGAAAATCCTTAAAATTGCTCTTCTCTCTAAACTCATAGTTTCAGGCATAGTTAAAATAAGCTTGTATCCTCTTTGGGCCGCGACAAAGGCCAGCCCAATTCCGGTGTTTCCGCTGGTCGGTTCAATAATTACCGTATCCTTTTTAATAAGGCCTTTTTTCTCCGCATCTTCAATCATAGCCAGCGCAATTCTTTCTTTAACGCTGTGTATAGGATTAAAACTCTCAAGTTTAACCGCAATTGAACCGTTTAAACCCGCATTAATTTTATTTATTCTCACAAGCGGAGTATTTCCAATAGTTTTTGTTATATCTTCAAATATTCGAGCCATAACCCTCCTTAAATTTCATAATTCACGATGCTTTTCTTTTCTAAAGTTTCTTTTCTTTCACGCATATCTTCAAAAGTCACCTTGTCAACAACTCCGTTTATCATCTCCCTGATGCCGCTCCACAACGGCCTGAAAGGACACTTTAATTCATCATTACACTTCGCATAACAGGATTTGCTCACACAGCTTACCGGAGAGGTATAACCTTCGGTAAGTCTTATTATTTCACCTACCGTTATCTCCGAGGGATTTTTTGCAAGAAAATACCCGCCCTCAGGGCCTCTTTTACTGTTTACGTATCCGGCACCTTTCAACAGCAGTAAAATCTGCTCAAGATACTTAAGCGGAACATCCTGCCTTTTTGCTATCTCGCTAATTCTAACCAAGCCCTTTTTATAATTAACTGATAAGTCAAGAATAGTTTTTAAAGCATAGTCGCCTTTGAAAGATATTCTCATTATCCCCCTCACTTACTATACTATGTCCATCTACTTAGTAGAGATTATAACAAATGTGCTTAAATTTGTCAAGTACTATTTGAAAAACTTTCCCATATTTGAGGCAAATATAACCGGTCTTGCTCTTTGAAATAATTGATAAAATGATACCCAAGCGGAAAGGGACCTGGCAAGAAACAGTATAATTATTTCCCCTTATTGCTTTTTTGTATCAGTATATCTCTATTTTTAACCGCGCTTTTATTTTCAGGGTTTATTAATATTGCCTGCTCAAAATCATTCAGAGCCAGCTTATAGTCTTTAAGATTATAATATGATATCCCGCGGTTATTATAGTATTCCGCCTTACCTTTCTCCTTCTGGAGGGCCCTTGAATAATCAGCAATAGCTTCATTATGTTCCCCAAGTTTTCTGAATATATTTCCACGATTAAAATAATATTCCGGTAAAGCATTGTCCTTCATCGCTTTTACAGCGGCATTAAAATCCTTCAGCGCGTTCAAGTTATCATTTATCGCGCTTAAAGCGACTCCCCTGTTATTCAGGTACTCCGGATTTTCAGGATTTAATACCAAGGCATCAGTATATGCTTTTATCGCAGCATCATAATTTCCTTTTGCAAGACAACTCAGGGCATCCTCTATAATCAGAGACTCTTTCCTGTTTATTCCTTTTTTCTCTTTGGCTTCCATTCTGTCACAAAGTTCATACAGCTTAAGACAGCTTTCTCCCGCTTTCGGATTGTTTTTCTTTATCCGCGCTATATCCGCTCTTGCTCTGTTAAATTCTCCTAAATGGATATAAACAAGCGCTCTCTGATTGTATGCTAAATTAAATCCCGGATCAAACTCTATTGCCTTTGTAAAACCTTTAAGAGCTTTTTCATAATCACCTTTTCCAAAAGAAAGGACAGCCAGATGATAAACCGCTATCCTGGAATTATTATCTTTCTTTAAAGCATCTTTCCAGATTGATTCGCCGTCATACCAGGCAAAGCACCTCAGGAAAGTAAGAGAAGACAGTAGAATAAAAACAACAGATACCCCGTATGATAACAGTCTTCTTTTAGCATGCTCCGATTCAAGCTTCCCGTAAAGTTTTTCCAACCCCGCGCCTGCAAGGAAAAAAATCCCTATAGCCGGAATATATGTATATCTGTCTGCGGGAACTCCGACACCAAGAGGTATTAATTGAAGCACGGGAAAAATTGTAATCAGAAAGAAAAACGCGCAGAAGTTTACAGTTTTATTTTTCACATAACAGACAGCAGCACCGGCCAGAAGAAACAGCATTATTGCGGCAAGCATTCCGTACAAGGTCATAGGATATGAATAGACATTGGAAAGATTAACGGGTATAAGCAGTTTATAAAGGTAAAAACCCAGATTATATACCGCTTTTAAAAGATTATCCGCGGTGTTCGATAATCTTTCAATATTAACAGCCCCGTAGGCTTTCTGCATAAGAAAACCAAGACTACCAAAAATAAACGCAAGGACAAAGAAAGGAATCTTTTCCAGCAGGATCTTTTTCTCATATTTTCTGTTTAAATAGTAATCAAATAAAAGAAGCACGAACGGAAAGGTAAAAGCCATTGCTTTAGAAAGACAGGAAAACACAAAACCGGTTAACGCCAGGTACAGGTATCCGGTTCTACTGGATCTTTGGTACTTAATATAGAAAATCAAAGCCAGCAGAAAAAACAACGCGTAAAGAACGTCTTTTCTTTCCGCCACCCAGGCAACGGACTCTACATGTAAAGGATGAATACCAAAAAGCAAAGCCGTAACAAAAGCAATCCTGCTGCTTCCGCAGAGTAAAAAGATAAGATAAAAGACCAAAACACAGTTAAGCAGGTGCAGAAGAAGATTATCCAGATGATAGATAAAAGGATCCAGTTTAAATAAATTATATTCAATGTTATACGATAAGATCGTTAAAGGCAGATAATTTTCACTATAGCTTGCAGTAAATATCTTAACGGTATTCTGAAGACTAAATTCCCTGATAACACTATTATTAACAACATAAAAATCATCATCCCAATTGGTAAATTTGTTCCCAAGGGAAGGCAAAAAAGCAAGGAATGTAATTGCAATTAACAAACCAAGTAAGATTTTTTTATTCTTCATTACCCCTCAAAAATATTGTTTCTTTACCTTGCAAGCAATAAACCGCAGCGGAGAGCTGGCGGCCTCCGTTTAAAACAAAAACCCGGAGCAATCGAAAATCGAAAACAGATCGCAATTAAAATTAAATTTTTATGGTTCAATTGCTCTCCAAAACTTACTTTCAGAGTAAATTTATGGAGCTGGCTATCAGAATCGAACTGATGACCTTCTCATTACAAGTGAGATGCTCTACCGACTGAGCTAAGCCAGCAACCTTAATTTCAAAATATCGAGCTGGCTTAGCTCCTGAGCGAAGCGAGGGCCTTAGCCAGCAACTTGATGTATTATAGCAAATAAACGATCTAACATT
>JAZDIO010000020.1:0-12852 GCA_043804965.1 Candidatus Firestoneibacteriota bacterium
GCCTGTTCTCACCATTTCTTTAATACCAAACGGCAGAAGAAGCTCGAGCAACGCGTTTATCTTATCGTCTGTGCCTGTTACCTCCACGGTAAAAGTTTTTGAACTGATATCAACAATCTTTCCGCGGAAAATATTAACAACCTGCATAACTTCGCCCCGGTTTCCGGAATTAACCGCAACTTTAATCAATGCAAGTTCACGGTTAATGAAATGTTTTTCCGTCATATCAATAACCTTGATAGTGTCAACAAGCTTATTCAACTGTTTGCTTACCTGTTCTAAAATCATATCATCCCCGCCTACTACTATCGTCATTCTGGAAACACAGGCATCTTCCGTCTCTCCAACGGTCAAGCTCTCTATATTGAAACCCCTGCCGGAAAAAAGCCCCGCTACCCGGGCTAAAACCCCGGGTTTATTTTCGACTAAAACCGATATTGTATGCTTCATTTTTTCTCTCCTTGTCTAAATCGCGGGGTCTTTTTCCCGCAAACCTAAAATCGTAAATTGTAAATTTCTTTTCCTTACGCCAGCTCTACATCCTTATAATCTATCGCTTCCGTAATGGCTGCGCCCGCGGGCACCATCGGAAGAACATTTTCTTCTTTGGCAACCTTGAAATCAATGAGAGCGGGACGGTCATTAATTTTAATTACCTTTTCAAGAGCTTCCTGAACCTCTTCTTCTCTGGATACTTTCAATCCGGCCGCGCCATATGCTTCCGCAAGTTTGACAAAATCAGGCTGAATTGAAAGATCCACGCCGGAATAACGTTTTTTCCAAAAAAGCTGCTGCCACTGGCGGACCATGCCGAGACAACCGTTATTCAGTATTATTATTTTAATCGGAAGCTTATGCTCAACCGCAATAATAAGTTCCTGAATATTCATCTGTATGGATCCGTCTCCGGAAATATCGAAAACCAGCTTATCGGGATTTCCAAATTGAGCGCCAATTGCGGCGGGCAGCCCAAAACCCATAGTGCCAAGCCCGCCTGAGGAAATAAAAGTCCTCGGAGTATCAAACTTGAAAAATTGAGCAGTCCACATCTGATGCTGTCCGACTTCAGTAGCAACAATAGCTTTGCCTTTGGTAAGCTCATAGATCTGTTCGATAACAAATTGAGGTTTAAGAGCGCCCTTTTTCGAGTAAACCAGCGGAAAATTTTTTTTCCATTCATTTATTTTTACCCACCATTCCGCATGCTTCCCCGGCGACACGTATTTGGTCAGTTCGGGAAGAATACTTTTTGCATCTCCCACAATAGGAATATCCGCCCTGACACTTTTACTGATGGAAGTCGGATCAATATCTATATGAATAATTTTTGCTTTCTTGGCGAAAAAAGCAAGATTACCGGTAACCCTGTCGTCAAACCTGGCGCCAATAGCAATAATCAGATCCGACTCATGCATAGCCAGGTTGGAAGTCCTGGTACCATGCATACCGAGCATTCCTATGAATTGACTGTGAGTCCCGGGAAAACAACCCAAACTCAAAAGAGTAAGCCCTACCGGAGCGTTTGTTTTTTCCGCAAAAGCTTTAAGCTCTTTACTGGCGCCCGCGGAAAGAATACCCGCTCCCGCATAGATAACCGGTTTTTTTGCCTTGTTGATTTCTTCCGCCGCCTTTTTTATCTGATTAATATTTCCCTTGTATGTCGGATTGTAATTCTTCATTACTATTGCTTCCGACCAGACAAATTCCGTTTCCGCTTTTGCCACATCCGAAGGTAGATCAATAAGAACAGGCCCTTTCCTTCCGGTGTTAGCGATATAAAACGCTTCCCTGACAATTTTTGCCAGGTCTTTTATGTCTTTTACCAGATAATTATGTTTTGTAACAGGCCGCGTAATTCCGACCACATCAGCTTCCTGAAAAGCGTCATTTCCTATCATTTTTGTCGGTACCTGCGCCGTAAGGGCAATCATCGGAATAGAATCCATATATGCGGTTGCCAGCCCTGTCACCAGATTAGTTGCGCCGGGACCTGAGGTAGTAACGCAAACACCTATTTTTCCCGTAGATCTCGAATAACCGTCCGCCATATGAGCCGCGCCCTGCTCGTGCCTGGTAAGCACAAGCTTTATTTTTTTGCTGTCATAAAGCGCGTCAAATATCGGTATTGCCTGCCCTCCGGGTATTCCCCAGATAATTTCCACGCCTTCCCGCTCAAGGCATTCTATTAATATTTCAGCACCTTTCTTTTTCATTTTAACCTCGTTTTTCTGATTTTAAAAGAAATTCCATTTTTCAGAACTTGTTTTTAAAAATCGCACCCTGATTTGAAGGGGTAACCATCTTGGCGTACCTGGCCAGGTAACCCGTTGTTACCTTAGGTTTTGGCTGCGCCCATTTCGCAAACCGCGCCGCTATTTCCTTGTCAGAAAGCTTGACATTTAATTTTCTCCCGGGAATATCAATTTCAATTATATCTCCGTCTTTAATAATAGCGATAGGACCGCCGTCCGCAGCTTCCGGACAAATATGACCGATAGAAGCACCTTTAGTCCCTCCGGAAAACCTTCCGTCGGTAATTAACGCGACATCTTTTATTTTCATTCCGGCAACCGCAGCCGTAAGAGAAAGCATCTCCTGCATTCCCGGCCCGCCTTTAGGCCCTTCATATCTGACAACAATAACATCCCCTGCTTTAATTTTTCCTCCAAGTATCGCCTTGATGGTTTCCTGCTCGGAATCAAATACTTTCGCAGGCCCGGAATGTTTCAGCATATCGGGAGCAACCGCGGATTGCTTCACAACAGCTCCGCCTTTTGCGATATTCCCGTAAAGTATCGCCATCCCGCCTTCTTTTCTGTAAGCATTCTCCCAGTCGCGGATAACCTCGGAATTTTTTACAACCGCGGATTTCACGATATCTCCGACATTTTTTAAGGACACGGTGTTGCACCTCAAGTTTAATCTCCCATTATCGGCAAGCACTTTCATAAGAGCGGGAATTCCGCCCGCAAAATAAAGATCTTCCAGAAAATGTTTACCGGCAGGAGAAAGCGAACAAATATATCTTGTCTTTTTACTGATATCATCGAACTTTTTAATATCAAGCTTGATTCCTGCTTCATTCGCGACAGCAAGGAGGTGAAGCGCCGTATTGGAAGACCCGCCAAAAGCCATATCAACTGTAATACCGTTTTCAAAAGCCGCAGAAGTCATAATATCCCTGGGCTTGAGATCTTTCTTGACCAGTTCAAGTATCTGCATACCGGCGTATTTCGCCAGACGCAGACGTTCTGCGTAAACCGCGGGAATCGTCCCGTTACCCGGAAGGCCCATTCCGATAGCTTCAGTAATACAATTCATAGAATTAGCCGTAAACATTCCGGCGCAGGAACCGCAACCCGGGCAGGCGTCATTTTCCAACTCCAAAAGCTGTTTTTCCGTCATATCACCCGCTTTTACTTTCCCGACACTTTCAAAAACCCCTATTAAATCTGTTTTCCCGTCATTAGTTCTGCCAGCCAGCATCGGCCCGCCGCTTATAAAAATAGAAGGAACATTCAACCTGGCAGCGGCCATAAGCATTCCGGGAATAATCTTATCACAATTGGGAATAAAAACAATCCCGTCAAAGGGATGGGCCATACATTCACATTCAATAGAATCGGCAATAACCTCACGGCTCGGAAGAGAATATTTCATCCCGCCATGGTTCATGGCAATACCGTCGCAGATACCGATTACTCCAAACTCAATAGGAGTACCTCCGGCCATAAGCACTCCGGTTTTTACCGCTTCCGTAATTTTGTCTAAATTTACATGCCCCGGGATTATTTCGTTTGCCGAGTTAACAATACCAATCATCGGTCTCTTAATTTCCTCGTTTGTATAACCGCAGGCCTTAAAAAGCGACCTATGCGGCGCCTTCTCAAGCCCTTTCTTCATTGCATCACTGCGCATAACTACCTCCATTTAGAAAATCGTCTAAAAGTCTTATCTCGCTATGTCAACAGTCGTTGACATCTATATATCATTCCTATCGAGAAAAGCTTTGCTTACATTAATGTGGTATTATCCACAAAAAAGTTTCAGTTTCAACGCTCTTGCTCCGCATCTGAACATCTAGGCCTCATCATCTCACTCAGCACCTAGCGCCTGTTATTTTTAGTTACTTAAGCTTAATTATATCAAAAAAAGCTGTAAATATCTAATAATTTTCAAGGTTTACCTTATTTCAAAGGGTATAAGTATGTAAGAAGGGTGTGGGCGTCAGCCCACTACAACTACGACTAAAAAACTTATAACAGACAAGGAAAACTCACGGGTAGAACTGCCCGCTCTATAGTTAATTCTGTTTTCCTTTTTTATACACATAGAGAAATGTTATCACATATAAGTAATCTCTGTCAATATTTTTTACCTGATATTTGGCATTTTAACAGGGGGGGTACCATCTACCTTCCCATTACCAATTTATTATGCATTTTTCTAGTAATTAACGTTATAAATAGGTTATAATGAATTAATGACATCAGAAAACTTTTCCTTTCATAATCTCGGAATTGATATTCGTATTCTGGAACTTTTGGACAAATTGGGATTTGTTATACCCACTCCCATTCAAAGAAGCGCAATTCCGGCGGCAGTCGCGGGAAAAGATATTATCGGCGTAGCCCAGACAGGCACAGGTAAGACTCTGGCCTTCGGGATACCAATGATCCAGCAGCTTTCAATACATAAAGGCAAAGGATTAATACTCGTACCGACAAGAGAACTTGCTATTCAGGTTAACGAAACTCTGGTAAAGCTTACTCCGGCTTTTGGCTTTAAGACCGCAGTGCTGATAGGAGGGGTGTCAATATTTTCCCAGATTAAGGAGCTAAAAAAAGAACCTGCCATATTGATAGCCACTCCCGGAAGGTTAAACGACCTGTTAAACAGAAATCTCGTAAAACTCGGGGAGTTTAACATGCTGATACTGGACGAAGCCGACAGAATGCTGGATATGGGCTTCCTTCCGCAAATTGAAATAATAATAAAACGCATCCCAAAAGAGAGGCATACCATGCTTTTTTCCGCGACAATTCCGGAAGGAATTATCCGGATTGCGGCAAATTACATGAAAAACCCGACACATATAGAAGCTGCTCCTTCCGGAACAGCTGCGGAGACCGTGACTCAGGAACTATTCATTGTAAAAAGAGAACTCAAAGGAAAACTTTTGGGAGAGATTTTAAAACAATATACCGGTTCAGTGCTTATTTTTACCCGCACTAAAAGAGGCGCCGGCAAAGTTACAACCCTTCTTAGAAATCTGGATCATAAAGCGGCAGAGATTCACTCCGACAGAAGCCAGTCTCAGAGAAAAGAAGCCCTGGACCGCTTTAAAGCAGGGAGATATAGAATTCTCACGGCTACGGACATTGCAAGCAGGGGTATAGATGTTACCGGAATTGAGCTCGTTATTAACTTTGACGTTCCGGAGGATCCTGAAAATTATATTCACAGAATAGGCCGTACCGGAAGAGCAGGGAAAAAAGGCCATGCAATAACCCTCGCCTCCCCCGAGCAGGGCGAGGAGGTAAAAAATATCGAAAAAATCATGAGGGCAAAAATACCGGTTTCAATTCATCCGGGTGTTCCTTCTTTAAAATTCGGCTCCGGGCACAGAACTCCAAGTAAAGTGACGCAGGGAAGTTCTCCTAAATCTCCGGCAAGCACATCTTTACCTGCCGCCGGCATAACTAAAAGAGTTTCGAAAAACAGATACAATACAAAGTCCTGGAAAAATTACGAAAGCAGGCCTTTTTTAGGCAAACCTGTTCATACCGTAAAATTCGATAAAGCCCCTAAACCGGCGCATAAGGAACATTTGCGCGCAGAAAGACCCCTTCATGAATCCAAAACAACAGAGCAGATCTCTAAGCCAATAATTCATACCTCCGCGGCTATTCCTGTTCTGGAATTCAAAACGACCCCTAACAAAGTAACATCTAAAAAACATTCCTTTAAGAGAGAAACTTTTTCTTTCGGCAGGCCGGATTTTCAGCATAAACATTTTGATAAAAACGGTTCAAAACGGCCCTCAGGAAACAGATTTGAAAGAAATGAAGGCTGGAAAAAGCCCGAACGTTTCGGAAAAAGTCCGGCTTTTTATAGAGACCATCCGCCCCGCCGTGATGACGGGAATTTTCACGGCAACCCTTCTAATGTTACTCCCGTAAAAAGAGATGAAAATTTCGGCAACAAATACGAACATAATGAAGGCAGGGTAAAAACAAATAATTTTGAAGAAAAGCGCTCGTTTCATGAACGAAAAACTTTCCACGAAAGAGCTACCGGTTATAAAAACGATTCCCGCAACAAGAACGAAAATAATTTTGACAGAAAAAACAGCTGGAAGAAACCCCAAACATTGGGGAAAAAGGTCTTATGAGGCAACCGCTTTTTCCGGCAGGACTGACAGCGAGAGGCGTCCTTTTAACGGGAACTCTTCTTCTGCCAGGCCTGAAAGAAAACCTTACGCGGGTTCTAACTCAGAACGCCGTCCCGGCCATTTTGGCGAGAAATCCTTTGAGAAAAAAACCTGGAACAAAAGCAGACCTTTTCACAGCAAATCAAGAAACGGCTATAAAGTCCGCTAAAACATTGTTAAATTACCGTTTAATATCCTTGCTATTTGGTTTTATATTTTTTAACTTATACTAAGTAAAAGTATTCCTAATATTCCAAAAACAATACTCAGACTTTTTTTTAAATTAAACGGCTCTTTAAGAAAAAAATAAGAATAAAAAGAAAAAAGCACGATACTACCCGCTGTGGCGATCGGACACGCACTCTTAGAAATCTTGTAAAGCGCAAATGAATCTACTCCGATTAATAAAAAACGCGCTCCCAGTGCGCCAGCAACAGCAAAAATAATACCTAGCCAGACAGCTGTTTTATCAATTTTCTGTTTTAAATATATTACTACGATCGTCATAAATATTAGAGACGAGAGATAAAGGGTAGAAACTCTTAATTCCGCGGCATCACTCCAATTCGCCCAGTGAGACGGGGTAATATATAGAATCTGACCGGCGCCTATCAAAATAAAGCTGGCTAAAACAATCAACAATTGCTTTCCTTTAAAATCCCTGCCTTTATCCGCTGAGCCATCTTTCTTACCGGCAGCTATCATTATGAAAGTTATTAATACAGCAAGTAAGCCTAATATCTGGCAAACATTTATGTTCTCCCCCCAGAATATCGTTGCAAATATAAATTGAATCACTATTGCTGATTGAGTAATAGTCCAGACTAAAGAGCTGTGCCCAGACCTCATCGCGACGATCATAAGCAGCATGGCAAGCGAATTTACAATACCGCAAAAAGATAAAACTAGCACAAGTTCCCCCCATCTGTCTATTTTACCCTGGAAAAGAACATTCCACTTTACAAATAACAAAGATATTAAAGTCCCAATGCCCAAACTACACGCATAGAAAGGATACAACTTTACTTTTTTCTTGGCGACAAAGTCAAAAACTACGGCAATTATTGCCCATAAGAACCCTGTTATAAGAGTAAATATCAGTCCTTTTATCATTACACTTCCTTTACGTCCGGGAATCTCCTGTTTTTCTAAACTTTTTTATTATAGTAACCCTTGTTTTTACTTGATTTTTAAGTAAATAAAATATATCATAACTGTTGTATATTGCTACGCATTTTTTTATATTCACTTTACATATATTTAGATTACACAGAAAGAAAGGTAAATAAATGAAATTAAGACTACAGGAACAGGTCAACTTTTCAGATTTAGCTAACTCTAAAACTTTTGAGGAATTTTTTAGCATTGTTCAGGAATTATCCGGCATAAAAATGGCGCTTGTGTCCGCTGACCGGAATAAAGGCAAATTCTTATTTAAAATCGAGGAAATGAACCCTATTTGCCTTACTATAAGGACTGACCCAAAAGGTTTCCTGGCTTGTAAAGAAACCGACAGAATAAACTGCGCAAGAGCCGCAAAAAATGAAAAAGGGATTCATTATTTATGCCACGCCGGATTAATTGATATTGCTGTTCCTATTTTTGTGGAAGGCAATCATATTGCTACTATAAATTGCGGCCAGGTGCTGCCCGAGAAACCTACTTTAAAAGGTTGGGAGGCTTTTTATGCGCAGAATAAACATTTGAAAGTTAATTTTGCCGGACTTAAAGAAGCTTATCTAAAATCTCCGTTTATAACCAAAAACAGGCTCGAAAGCACCGTAAAACTGCTTTCCTTCTTTGCTGATTATTTCTGCGAAACCGGGAGAAAACTCAAAGTTAGAGCAAGAGCCTCGGAACGGCCGGAGATACTTTCGGTTAAAAAATATATTGAACAGCATTTCAGGGAACCTGTCAACCTGGCAGAAGCGGCAAATTATGTATCCTTATCCCCCGCCTATCTGAGCCATATATTCAATAAAATTACCGGCATGCATTTCATAGATTATCTGCAAAATTTACGAATAGGAGAAGCAAAAAAACTTTTAAAGCAAACTGACTGGAGTATTACAAAAATATCCTCGGATATTGGTTATAACAATTTAACTCATTTCAATCGGGTGTTTAAAAAGCTGGAAAATGTTTGCCCGAAGGATTTTCGGAGATCAAATCAATCCGCTAAGCACCCGTAGACTATTCTTCCTTTCTTCTCTTCTTGCTTTAAGCCGCTGATCCGCCAATCAGTTATCAAAATAAAGCTGTGGAGAAATCTCTTCGCCCGCTTTTTCTTGCTTATGCTCGCCAATCCACCTAGGTGGATTTCGCAAAGAGTTATGGTCGGATATTTAGACTTTGCTCAACCCGCTGTATTTTTTATTTTGTTTATCGTAACTTTCTCCATTACGATCTTATCTTTCGGCTTGTCGCCCGGTAAAGCAGGTACTTCTGACATTTTTATAACAAGCTCCAGCCCTTCAATAACCTTGCCAAAGACAGCATGTTTGCCGTCAAGCCAGGGAGTCGCTGCAACCGTAATGAAGAACTGGCTCCCGTTTGTATTCGGGCCTGAATTTGCCATGGAAAGCATTCCCGCTTCAGTATGTTTTAAAGATGGATGAAACTCATCTGCAAAAGTATAACCCGGCCCGCCTCTGCCCGTACCGGTCGGATCCCCGCCTTGTATCATAAAGTTTGGTATCACTCTATGAAATATTACCCCGTCATAAAAACCTTTTTCCGCTAATGTTACAAAATTAGAAACGGTTTTGGGCGCCTTATCCGTAAACAGCTCTATTACAATATTTCCCATATTTGTTTCGATTGTTGCCGTCGTCATTTATCTTCCTCCGTTTTATCAGTAACTCCGCTTCCAGTATTTTCAGTAACCGTACTTTCCTTTCCTGCATACTCTGCTTAACGCTGCCGAATATTACAATTACCGGTTTATTTTTCCGCCATTTTTTATATACTCTTCAGCGTCTTTCCAATACTGCGCGGTTTCAAGCGGTTCATTATTAAGCTGCCAGTATTGCGTCATCATTCTTTCTAATATTCTTGGAGCCTTGCCTTTCTCCATAAGATAAGCTTCCAGCTCTTTGACTCCGAGGCCTGCCTCAGGTTTAAAATCACCGGAGTTGACATAGTTCATAAGGGATTCGAACAGCGCGCAAGTCTCAGGCACACCTTTATTCAGCCCTGTAAAATTGAAGCCGCTGACCAGTAAACGCCCTTTTCCGACTCTCAATTCAAATAAGTATGCGAATTTTCTCATAGTCCATTCCGGCTGAAGTTCGGAAAGTTTAAAAGTAAAAACATCAAACCTGTCTCTGGCGGCTTTGTCCACCCCCTGAATAATGGGGTCGATCTTGACCGGAAACCCGTCAAGACTGATTTTATCGCAATCGTCCACTATGCCGTGAAATTGCAGATCCAAATAACCGGTATTTGGAAAACCTTCAAGCGCTTTGCTGTTTCGCATGAAAGCGCCGCAATTCGTACCCCGATCCCAGATTACACCTTTAAAACGATCCCAGGTAGCAGGAAGATAATATTTTTCCTTTTCCGCAGGCGCCATACGGTTACGGGTTTCCGGAACACGGTAAAGCATCAGCACATCCCCGCCTTCGGCTAAATGCTTGAAAACCCAGGAAGTAAACCGGTTAGTAATAAGTAACTTTTCCGGCTTTTTGAGCGAGCCTTTGCCGGTAATTTGAGGATAGCGGAGGGCTAAATTAATATCATCAAGAACTACCGTGCATTTAGAGGCAGGCAGTTTCTGCGGCCGGTTTGGATAAAGCCAGATATCCCAGCTGTTCTCTAGGGTATAAGAGCCGTCCCCGGCCGAAAGATGGAAGGAAATAGCCAATGCTTCCGGTTTTTTTACTTCCGGCAGGTTGATTTCCACAAGGCATATCTCACGCCTGCCCAATTGATCCATGCTGATTTCTTTCAGACCGGCAGTTATGGAAACAGCTTTTCCCTTCTTGCTTTGTAATTTAAAATGGAAGTTTGCTTTCCCTCCGATTTCCGGTGAAAAATGAGAAAGAATAACAGGAATTGTTACTTTTTCTTTTTCTAAATATGTGCGCCTTGGAATATCGGCCAGCAGGACACAATCCGCATTAAATTTGAGGAATTTTTTTGTATCAACTCCGGTCGGATCGTCAAAAATATCAAGGAGCCCGTTGCTGTTCTCATAGTCATCGGAATCCGAAAGCTGAAGGAAATGGAAACCGCAAAGCAAAGAACTGCGGCGCGCGGCCTCAATACCCAGCTTCCAGCTTAAGAACTGGAAGTATTTGCTTGCGGCCATCATTTTACCATAGTCTTTTTCAAGGCCTTTTAATTTAACAAGTTTTTTTAATTCCTCTACCCACCAGGGTTTTTTCACCTTAAAACGAAGAAGTTTTTCTTCCAAAGCCTCCAGATCCCGCAGGGCAATATAATGACAGATTTCATGGGCAATAACAGGCCTTTTACTTGCAATTGACCGCTTAATCCGGTAAGTAAAATCATTTTCTTTATCTTTTTCAATAAGCGGAAGTCCCGTACAGGAGCCGTAAATAAGCCAATTTTGAGTATTCTCAAACATATCGGCGGTAGAACCGAACGGATAATAGTACGACATATGCTGAACATCAAAATCCACATAATCCCGGTCAAGCTCGCCGTGCGCGCAGGTATCAATAAATAAACGTGTCGGATCCATTTCTTTTGCGATTTTCGCAAGCTCTCTGACCCTGGGATTAGTTCCGGGATGACGTATTTCATTCCCCACGCAGTAGGCCATCAAGGAAGGGTGATTGCGCAAACGAAGAAACATATTCCGCCACACCTCGTCCCCGACAAGCGTCCCTTTATCATCAAGCATGCTTCTTTCCAGCTGATACTTCCCGTAATAAGGCCTCGGCTCTATATGAATGAAAACTCCGAGTCTGTCCGCGACTTCAAAACATTCATCCGGAGGAATTGTGGAATGAAAACGGATGAAGTTAAAACCATATTCCTTGGCGGCCCTGATGCTCTTTTCATAGAATTCTGTCAGAGAAAGATTTTCAAGGTTGGGATGTTCGTGTCCCTTTCTGCCCCTGATATAACCTCTGACATAGAACGGTTCGTTATTTACATAAATACTGCCGGCGCTGACATGTATCTTCCGCATACCAAAAACTTCCTCAACTTCCACTGTTTTTCCGTTAATAACAAGTTCAAGTTTAAGCGTATAAAGATACGGAGAGTAGGTATGCCAGGATTTAAAATTAGGGAGACTCGCTTTAAATTTTACATTTTTATCCGTTTTTATCGATAATGAACCTTTTGTAACAGCGCGGCCCTGATCCAGAACCTCCCATTTGCATCCGGTACAGCCGAAAGGCGCCGTAAAAGTTGTATTAATCCCGCTCTTATCAAAATCCGAAACAATGAATATATCATTTAATATCCTATTCGAAGTGCCTTTCATAAATTCCCTTCCTCCTTATATTGTGTTTCACTCTCCCGTATGGGTTTTCCGGTTATTACATCTCCGTTTTTAAACAGGTAATTGTCGAAATAATGAATATTGGCAAATAAGACCGGATTAAGAACAGAAAACAGTTTTTTGCGGTAATCAATAGTCATAAGGTTATTATACAGACCGTTTAATGCGTTTTCAAGCCCGAATAAAGTAATAATAAAGTAATAAACCCTTTATTTTTATCAGAATTTATTGTATTATATTGGTGTTTAATTTCAACCAATGCCGGTTTTCTTTAATTATTTCAAGAACTGCTTTCAGGCAAAATATTTTTAAGGGAAAAAATGGATAAATTTTTGAAAATAGCAAGCGAATACGCGTCAAAGTACGGGCCAAACCTGCTCTTTGCGGTGGTAATAATCGTAGTTGGTTTATGGTTCGCGCGTGTTATCTCCAAGATCGCCGGCGCAGCGATGGTTAAGACAAAAGTGAACGAAATGCTGGTATCCTTCACAAAGACACTCATCTATTACGCAATGGTGGTATTTGTTTTAATAGCCGCATTAAGTAAGCTAGGGGTTGAAACAACCTCTTTTATCGCTTTGATAGGCGGCGCCGGCTTTGCCGTAGGCCTTGCATTTCACGGAATCCTTGCCAATTTTGCAGCAGGAGTAATGTTAATATTGTTCCAGCCATTTAAGGTTGGCGACTATATTGACGTAGGCGGGTCAACCGGAACTATTAAGGAAATCCAGATATTCAGCACTATTATAATCACAAAAGACCAGGATACCGTCATCATGCCAAATTCAAAGATTATCGGGGACAAGATAGTCATTCACCCTAAGTGAAACGCACCAACTATTGGCAAACAAAATCAGATTAAAAGCAGTAAATAGGGGCGGGATACAAACTACTTAATTCTTTTTCAAGCTTAAATAATCTTTGGAGGGTTTTGTGCTTT
>JAZDIO010000021.1:0-7532 GCA_043804965.1 Candidatus Firestoneibacteriota bacterium
TGGTATCCCTTGTTTATGCCGCGAAAGCGCTCCTGAATAAAGATGAATATTGCATGGATTATATTACGGCGGCGAGGGAAGAAAAACTTATCTGAAAGTGTTAAGAGTTGTTTTGGAGTCAAAATGAAACCTGCTGGAATTGCTCATAAACGTAAAGTAAACAAAGCGGAAAAATTTCTAAACGGTCTAAGCGACTACGAAAAAACCACCGGCTACTCATATTCTGCGGCTTATTTTAATCTGAAAAGAATGAAACATCTCCTTTTTTTACTTGGAAATCCGCATTTAAAAGTTCCTGCCATCCACGTTGCCGGTACAAAAGGTAAAGGGTCCGTTTCCAATTATATCGCGGCTATTCTAACGGCTGCCGGACTCAGGACCGGATTATACACCTCTCCTCATATATTGACCTTTAAAGAGAGGATTAAAATAGATGGAAAGATGATAACAGAAAGAGAGCTTGATATTCTGGCTGACAAGATAAAGCCTCTGGTTTTGAAACTTGACAAAGAAACAAAATACGGCAGGCCGACCTTTTTTGAGGTTTATACTGCGATGGGATTTTTGTATTTTTTTGAAAAAAAAATTGACGCAATGGTACTGGAGGCAGGTATGGGCGGAAGGCTGGATGCTACCAACGTCGTCCATCCTCTGGTTTCTGTCATTACGCCGATAAGTTTGGATCATGTTAAAGAGCTGGGAAATACCCTTGAAAAAATAGCAGGAGAAAAAGCAGGAATAATCAAAGCCGGAGTTCCTGTCGTTTCTGCGCCCCAGGAAAAAGGAGCGCTTGGTATTATAAAAAAGAGGGCAGGAGATTTAAAAGCAGTATTGAAGGTGGAAGGCTCGGACTTTTCCCATAAGGTTAGATCCGCCCTGGATAACGGTATCAGTTTTGATCTTAAAGGGCTTGGTTTGAGCTTTAATAACATTAAATCCGGAATGTTCGGCGCCCATCAAGCGCTTAATGCTTCGGTTGCGCTTGCGGCTGTAGAATTGGCGGCCGGCCGGCTTGGGATAAGTAGTGCGCTTTTAAAGAAAACCGCGCCAAAAGCGATTAGCAAGATGCTTCTTCCGGGGAGAGTCCAGGTTATCTCCAGGAAACCGTTTATTATCGCTGATGCCGCCCATAATACTGCTTCTGCAAAAGTTCTCCTCAGTTCTTTAAGGGTGTTCAAATATAACAGGCTTGTTATGGTTCTTGGGATGTCGGCAAATAAGGACTTCAAGGGTTTTCTTAAAATTTTTGAAAAAGATACAGATTTTGCGGTCTATGTCCGTTCTTCAAATTATAGATCAGCTGATCCCGAAGATCTCTTCAGAGTTTCTAACATTAAAAATGGAAAAGTATTCAATGAAGTTTCTTCAGGCATTGATTATGCCTTGAAAAACGTGAAAAAAGGCGGCCTGATCTGTATAACAGGCTCTTTCTATGTGCTCTGTGATGCTTTCAAATATTTAAAGAAGCGGGTATAAATGAAAATTATAATAGACGGATATAACGTCATGCGTTCCACCGCTTTTGCGGATGATTTTGATTTTAAGATATTAAAAAACCAGAGGGAAAGGTTTCTTTCTCTTTTGTCGGATTACGCCGGCAGGGTAAAGCATCAGGTGATCGCTGTTTTTGACGGGGCCGGCTCAGGCGGGATTTTCTCCGACTCGGAGAATTTTGGAAAGGTAGAGGTTGTTTTTTCTTCAGGGGGAGAAACGGCGGATGATGTCATTAAGAAAATGGCGGCGGAAGCCTCAAACCCGCGGGATATTATAGTTGTCTCTTCCGATAAAGAGATAATGTACTATGTAAAGCAGTGCGGGGCCAGGGTGGTGCCTGCCGGTGAATTATATTCAAAAATAAGGCTGAAAAGCGCTCCCTTTCAGGCGGGCTTAAAAGAGTCTGAGTATATGGAGAAATATGTTAAAGGTTACAAAGAGGAAGGAAAAAAGGATTTTCCTTCTAAAAACAAAAAAAGAAAAACAACTTTCTGGTAAATTATGATAGAATATTTAAGGTAAGATAACTGTATTTTGGAGGAGTTTATGATAAAAAAAACAGGCGTTTTTGTGTTTCTGGTTTTTGTGTTTTTACTTCTTGTGGGTCCGAATGAAAACAGTGTTTTTTCTGCGGAAAGCAAGACTGGAAAATCCGGATCAAATTTCGATGCGGATCAGTTAAAGAAGCTTTCTTACCTTACCGGGCTGGCTTCCTCACAGATAAGCAAATACGGGTTGAATGTAGATACGGTTTTGCGGATTTATGCCGCTGCTGCTGTTTCGGGGAGCAGCTTTCAGGTTGTTTATGAAAACAGCGAAGAGGGTGTTAATATTCCGGCCTTCTATAAAAAATATTCCGTGTCCGTTTATGCTCAAACTACTGCTGCGGAAAAATACAATAAATTGAGAGCGGAGCTGGTAAAGACCGAAGAGACAAAACAAACGTATGCAGATATAAACAAAGAAATAGTGGCTGAAGTAATGTCTAAGAAAACCGGGATTTCCAGAGGTGCTATTCTGGATTATGGTTTTGGAGCAGGAATACCCGTGAATGATATTCTTACCTGTTGTGTTATTGCTTCAAAATCAGGCAATAGCTTATCAAACATAGTTGAAAAGAGAAAGCAGGGCGGAAGCATTGAGAGCGTCTATACCAGCCTGTCAATTCCGGCACAAAAGAGGTCTGAAATTTTAACGCTTGTAAATTCCTTCAGAGAAGAAGTTAGTATGGCCGGAAAGATAGCAGGGAAGGAAACCTCGAGAACTATCAGCGGCGATATGAAATCAGAAGCGGCAAAGCTTTCGGATATAGCAGGTGTATCCGAAGACAGTATTCTGGAGGCCATGAAAAAAGGAGACAGCAGCGGTGACATAATTAGAGCCCTTGCTGTGACAAAAAAAGTAGGCGGTAGTTTCTCGTCGATACTTGAAATCAAAAGAGAAGGGGGCTGGGGAAAAGTTAATTCCCATTTTGGAGTAGGCAATATTGTGGCGCAGGCCGATATTACCAGGATAATCAATGAAATTAACGATAAAATAAAGCCTCCGCCTTCCCCTATAGAAAAGAGAGAATTAAAGTAATAATTATTATGGCATGTTTGTAAGAGTTAAAAAAATATATCGAAAGGAGCGGTCAGATGGCAGAAGGAAAAAGCGGCAGTATCTGGTTTTACATAGTTATTTTAATTGTCGGAGCGGTTATAGGTTCGGTGATCGGTGAGTTGATAGGCCAGATAGGCCCAAAAGAAGGAATAATTCACGATATACTTGTAAACGGAGTTAACCCGGGGTTAAACCCGGCGTCTGTAATTGACCTGAAGTTCTTCACAATTACTTTTGGTTTTACTCTTAAGCTTACCCTGAGTAGTGTTCTGGGTATTGTAATAGCAGGATTGATTTTAAGGAAAGTATGAACATGTCATTGTAAAAAAAAGGCGCAAAGCTGATGAAGCAGTGCGCCTTTTATTGTATTTCTTCAGATGTTACTCAGCCGCAGTTTCAGTGAAAAATTTCTCAGAATAATCCTTTACTGAGCCTTTTTTTCTGAGATCTTCCATAAAATTAGAGAAAGCAAATTGTTGTTTTTTGTTTAAAATATCAGTTTTTAATGTTTCTTTCTCTTTTTCGAGTTTCTTCATGTCCGGTTCTTTCAGTTCTGCCAACTCCAAAACATACATTCCGGATATGCTTTTTACTATTTTGCCGAGTTCTCCCTTAACTTTTAAAGATTTAACCGATTTTAGAAAATCCGCAGTATCCTCGACGCCTTTAAGAGATTTTTCATCCAGGGTGAAATACCCGGTATCCTTGATGCCGTACTTAGCGCAGGCCTTATCAAAAGTGGTTTTGCCGTCCTTTATTGATTTATAGATGTTCTCTGCTTCCGCTTCCGCCAGAGGAGCGGCTTTTTCTTTTTTGATAGTTTCTTCTATCTGGTTTTTTACCGTTTCAAAAGGTTTGAATCCCCCGGGCATTATTCCCGTGAGCTTAAAAACATAAAAACCTTTTTTTGTTTCCACTGCCTCCGAAGTTTCCCCCGGTTTCAGTTTAGCGAGCGCAATTTTTACCGCCTCCTGCTCGTCAGGATCTATATCTTTCGGGTTTAAATATTCAGAGAGGGAGAAAGAACCCTCTTTTATTGCAAAACCGCCGTTCTTAGCCCCGAGGGTAAAGTCTTTTTTTATAGTTTTCAGTTTTTCGGCGGCTAGAGCATTTACTTTTTCATCAGGAGAGGGCTTGATCAGGATGTGTCTGGCCCTGACTTCTTCTCCTTTTTTTTCTTCAACTTTGATTATGTGATAACCGAACTGGGTTTTCACCGGCTCTTTTGTGTGTTCCCCCGCATTCAGGGAAAAAGCTGCTTTCTCAAATTCCGGGACCATCATGCCCTTTTTAAAGAAGTTCAGGTCTCCGCCGTTATTTTTTGAACCCGGGTCTTCCGAGTACTCTTTTGCAAGCGCGTCAAACGCAGCGCCGGTTTTCAGCTCCTTTATTATCCTAACGGCTTTTTCTTTTGCCGCAGCGTCAAACTCTTTGGCCAGATTCATAAGGATATACTGCACTCTCAGCTGTTCGGGGATGCTGAACTCGGGTTTTTTCTCATTGTAATATTTTAAAACTTCATCCTGCGGGATTTTGAACTGCTTTGCGAATGCCGCTGCGTCTATTTTTATAAAGCGGACTCTCTTCCGGCTGTACTTGTTATCAAATTCTTCCGTCAGTTCGTTACTGCTTACTTTTGAGGAGTCGCGGATCATCTGCTGTACTTTTATGAGATTAGAATTATTAATAAAATCGGAGATTAATTCCTCTTCGGTTATCCTGTTCATTTTCAGTACGTATTTCAGGTAGTTTGGATTGTATTTCCCTCCGACAGAGTAGGTTTCCCTTATTCTTTCTTTTACTTCAGTTTCAGAGGTGGTTATTCCGTTTCTTTTGACATAATCCAGAAGCAGGCGCTGATTGATCAGATTCTGCAGGGCCCCTTTTTTAATATCTTTTTTATACATTTCAGGGACTTCTTCGCCTTTAAAAAACCTTGTCTGATATTGTTCCAGGGTCCGCGTATATACCTTGCTGAACTCATCATATTTTATTGCTTTTCCGTTTACTACCGCAATCGTGTCCGGATCAGGCTTGAAGAGATTACTGGTTATTCCCGCGTAACCCAAACTTAAAACGAAAGCTATAGCTATCGCAAAATATATAGTTTTCATATTCTTTTTATTTCTAAATATATCCATCACCATAACGTGTTCCCCCTTAGAAAGTAATACTATATAATGCAGAAAACAACAGAATAATAATATCACCAAAATGAAAAATATTCAATATAATATTTGACAAATAATATTTGACAAACAGATATTTTTATGTTATTAATATGTGGGATTGCGTTAAACATGTACTCCAGGGGGAATGTTAAAATGGAAGTGGGTGAAATATTGCTAAAAAAACATATTGATGATGATATGCTTAAGTTCATTAAGAATCATGTTAATACTTTTGAAAAGCTCGATATTGTAAGATTCTTTGGTTTGAATTCCTCTTCCCGTGTGGATATTGAAACTCTGACCGAAATTACAAATAACAAAAAAGATGAGATAAGTAAAGCTATTAAAGAGCTCTTAAAAGTCCACATTATAACGGAAGTAAATGTCGAGGATAAAAAACTCTACGAGCTTTCGCAGAATAAAAATACCCTGGAACTGGTTAAGCGGTTTATTTCTTATTACAGTAAGAATTCGATTCGTATGCTGATAATTGGTTATCTTTTGAATAAAAGCATTGAAACAAAACGATAATCGGGAGTGTGAAAAACTCATGAAAAACGGCGCAAAGAGGATAAAGACAGGGATAAAAGGTTTTGACGAGATGCTTGGTGGCGGGCTTTACGAGGGCAGCAGTATGCTTCTTAAAGGTGCGCCGGGGACAGGGAAGACGACACTCGGACTGCAATTTATCTACAACGGGATTACAAAATTTGACGAGGGTTGTATAATTATTACTTTTGAAGAATTTCCTCAAAAGCTCTATCGTGATGCCTTAAGCCTGGGCTGGGATCTCAAGGCTCTTGAGGAAAAGAATAAACTGAAAGTTATTTTCACCAGCCCTGAAATATTTATGAAAGATTTAAAAAGCGGCGCTTTTATTACAAAGCTTATATCGGAGATGAACGTCAGAAGAGTGCTTATCGATACCGTAAGTTATTTTCAGGGCTTATCCAAAGAGGCTTTTGAGTTAAGGAAAATATTTACAAAGGTGATTTATAGCCTTGAAAAAGAAAACATTACTTCTATTTTTGTTGAAGAATCCGTTGACAACGGTTTTGATGCAATCAACTTGACGTATGATTTTTCTTATGTCGTGGATGTGGTTGTTTCCCTCAGGTTTGTAGAGGTTGAGGGTTCCATCAAAAAAGCTATCCTGGTCCTAAAGACAAGAGGCAGCGAACATGATGGAAAGATAAGAGAATTTACGATTAATTTCAAGGGTATTGATATAAAGAATAAATTTGACAGCGTGGAAGGGATTCTGAGCGGCAATACGCGGAAAATTATATCGGATAGACTGGAAAATTTCTTCGTAAAAAAGTTAAAATAAACAAAGAAAAGTTCCGGGCGCTTGGCGCCGGGTCATGGGAAAGAAATATAAAAAAGGCGGTTTAACCACCGCTTTTTTTCTGAGAAAGCCACAAAAGCCAGTTTTTTCTTGAATAAACCTCCTTTTTGTAGTATAATCACTTTCCACCGCAATAATGCGTCCCCATAGACTAGTTGGTTAGGTCACCACCCTTTCAAGGTGGTCGGACGGGTTCGAGTCCCGTTGGGGACGCCAAAAAAACGGTCCGTTTTTTTGGCAGAGCAATTGAACAATCGAAAATAAACAATAGATGAGAGGGTTCAATTACGTTCTAATGCTCTATTGTTCTATTGTCCAGAAAAGATACTGTGTGAAAGTTTCTGGTTTTATTTACAAGTTATCTATTTTTCACGGGGGTGAAAAATGCCATTTCTCTTTGAAAATCTAAAAGTCTATCAAAATGCTCTTAATTTGGCCGAAGAAGTCGGCAATCTTACCGAAGAATTCCGGAAAGGCACCTATTATCTCGTTGACCAGCTGAATCGCGCATCTTTATCAATCGCGACAAACATTGCTGAAGGAAATGGTCGTTTTCAAAAAGCTGACAGAATTCATTTCTTCAGGATAGCCAGAGGCTCCGTTTTTGAGTGTGTCCCTCTGCTTGAGTTATGCAAAAGAAAACAACTAATAAGCGAAGAGCTCAACAAAAAACTTAAAGAAAAGCTGAATGAAATAGGCAAAATGTTAACAGGCTTAATTCAGTATTAGGCTGATATAATTTGGCAGAGTCCTCTTGAGACGAATGGCCAGCTGCCAATATTTTCTGTTATAGATATTATTGTAATAACTGCAAGAAAATATCGGCAGGAATCGGCAAAGAAGAAATACCCGGGAGTTACATAGGCGCAAATGCAAAAGGATTGGTATACCGGCTGCTTATCTTGTGGTGATGGAAC
>JAZDIO010000022.1:0-7383 GCA_043804965.1 Candidatus Firestoneibacteriota bacterium
TTCATGAACTTTTCCATGCCCATATCCGCGGCAAAACCCGACTCGGTTACTACATAATCCGAAAGTTTAACAGCCATCTGATCGGCCAGGATAGAGTTGTTTCCATGCGCAATATTGGCAAACGGACCCGCGTGAACAAAGCAGGGAGTATATTCGGTAGTCTGCATAAGAGTCGGCTTTAGGGCATCTCTCATAAGGACGGTCATCGAACCAGCGACTCCGAGATCTTCCGCGGTAACAGGTTTGCCTTCCTTAGTAAAAGCAACGACTATTCTTCCCAAACGCTGCCTCAGGTCTTTTAAACTCGTAGTCAAAGCGAGTATCGCCATTACTTCCGATGCTACTGAGATATCAAACCCGCTCTGTCTTGCGATACCGTCGTCTTTACCGCCAAGTCCTATAATAACATTTCTAAGAGCTCTATCGGAGATGTCAACTACCCTCCTCCAAAGTATCTGATTCAGGTCTATTCCCAATCGGTTTCCTTTATGAAGATGATTATCAAGAAATGCCGCGCAAAGATTATGAGCTATTGAAACAGCGTGGACATCTCCTGTTAAATGCAGGTTAAAATCTTCCATAGGGACAACCTGGGAATACCCGCCGCCGGCTGCTCCGCCTTTAATACCAAATACGGGACCGAGAGACGGTTGCCTTATTGCAGTAATAACATTTTTTCCTATTTTTGCCAGGCCCAGGGACAGTCCGATAGTGGTAACCGTTTTTCCTTCCCCAAGCGGAGTAGGGGTAATGGCCGTAACATCGATATATTTCCCGTCAGGTTTTGCTTTCACGCGATTTAAAAGTTCAAGCTTTACCTTTGCTTTATTATCGCCATAGAACTCAAGCTCTTCTCTTTTAATACCGATTTTTGAGGCTATCTCTGTAATGGGTTTAAGTTTTATTCCCTGAGCAATTTCAATATCTGAAGGTACTTTCGACTTTTTAACTTTCATCTAAACAATCCCCCTTTAAAAATAACGTCTAAAGTCCATACGGTCTTACATTAAATTGTCAATTATCATTCGTAATTTTCTTTTCTCAGTATTCGTCAGGCAGATCTTTTAACTGAGCATATGTAAAGACAGGCCCGTCTTTGCAAATATACAGATGCTTGACATTACACCTGCCGCATTTTCCAAGACCGCACTTCATCTTCATCTCCAAGGTAGTGACAATTTGAAGAGGCGTAAATCCAAGTTCTAAAAGTTCTTTAAGGACAAATTTTATCATGATTGGAGGCCCGCAAATAATAGCGACCGTGTCTTTCGGCGAGGGATGAACTTCTTTTAACACAGCAGGGACAAATCCTACTTTATGCTTCCATCCGTCGGCTCCTTTATCCGCGGTCAATATCATTTGAGTGTCTTTTACTTTTTCCCAGTCAGAAAACTTATCTTTATAACAAAGATCCCTCGGGCTTCTTGCGCCGTAAAGTATTGTAATATTTCTAAAATCCTTTTTGTTATCCAGGGAAAACTCAATCGGAGACCTTAATGCCGCCAGGCCTACACCGCCGGCAACATAAAGCAAATTTTTTCCTTGCCACTTGTCAAACGGAAACCAGTTGCCATAAGGCCCTCTTATACCCACCGTATCGCCCACTTCAAGTTCATGCACAGCTTCACTGACCAGCCCTACTTTTCTTATGGAGCATTCGATGTATTCGTTTCTTGTCTGAGGATTGGCAAAAGTAAAGACGGCTTCACCGACTCCGAATATATTTAATATAAGGAATTGCCCGGATTTCCAGATGAATTCTTTCTGTGCCGTTTGATCAATAAATTGAAACTTAAAACTCTTAATGTCTCCCGTTTCAACTTTTATATCGACTACCTTCGCTATGTGAGGCTTGTATATATTCCCAACCATAATACTCCTATAATTAAATATGTTTTCTTTGCTATCTACATACTACGCATTACAGAACTAAACTCGAAGCACTAAATTCGAAATTCGAAACAAAATAAATAATAAGTACAAACTCTAAAAAAAGAACAATATTTAACAAAAAAATATGTAAATCAGAACAAAACAACCTTTTTTCTATCTTTTTTTAGTGCTTAAATCTTTCCTTTTTTGTTTCGAGCTTCTAATTTCGGATTTCGAATTTGCTCTTATTTGATTCCCTCTATTACTTTTCTTACATCTATACTCACCGGACAGGCTTTTATACAGCGGCCGCAGCCCGTACAAAGTTCTTCCTTAAAATTATCCACATGATAGTTAAATTTATGCATAAATCTCTGTCTAAAACGTTTTTTTGTGTCTGATCTCGGGTTCACTCCTCCTGCCATCCTGGTAAATATTTCGCTCATACAAGTATCCCAGCTTCTTACTCTTTCCGAATTAATGTTATCAAAAGCTTTTTCTGTAATATCAAAACAATAACATGTGGGACATACAAAAGTACAGGCGCCGCATTTCACGCAGGGTAAATGCGCCGTATCCCAATAAACCGAGTCAAAAGCCGGTTCCATAAGCTTCTTAATTGAAGAAAGATTCAGTTTCTTAACTATCTTTGTTTCCGATGCCGTTTTGAAATCTTCTTTTTCCTTTAGATCGGAGTCGGAAGATTCATTAAAATATTTTGAATTTTCGCTTACAACTTTTTTTCCTTTATCCGTATATGCTTCCGCTAGATATTTTCCGTCTTTTAAAGGTGTTAATAGTAAATCACTTCCTGTTTCGTTAACCGGACTGCCTTTAGAAAAAGATGTACAAAAACAGGTGCTCTCCGGTTTTTCGCAGGAAATAGTAATTATCGTGGTTTTTTCCATCCTTTTGGTGTAATATTCGTCAACAAAATCACTCCAATTAAAGAGTTTATTTATTACCTCAAAACCCCTCGCGTCGCAGGGACGGCCGCCGAAGATAACAATTTCCTCAGGTTCAGCCGGATCTTCTATTGTAACCCCGTTCTTGTCCTTTTTTATCTTAAAGAATCTCTCTGATTGCAGATATACCTTATCTTTTGCCGTAGTATGCGTAAGCAGCGAATCCCCGTGCCACTCGGAAGCATTACCGAGTTTCTCAAATAATACAGTATCTTCCGCATCCTTCTTAGGAGCATAAACAGTTTTTACCGCCAGCAGGGCATTTAGAAGTCCTTTTATGTTTTCCTTGGAAATTAAATAAGCCATATTCTCCCGTTTATCCAGTTAGAAAATCAAAATTTACTTAACAACTTTCTAACAGGATTACATTATATCAGATTCGGAATCACCCTCATCATAAGTAGATAGAGGCGGCCTGGCATCGGTATCAGCGCCGCTCTCATAATTAAACAATTCTTTTGCGTCTTTTGCGAGTTTTTTGGTTAACATGCTTAAAGGAATATTTACGGGACATGCCGTATCACAGGCTTTGCAGTCCGTGCATCTTCCAAAAACATGCTGCATACGGATCATATGAAACAGCTTATTTTTATCCGAATCAACATGTTTGCTCAGATATTCCGGCATGCTTCTTAAAGCAAAACAATCAGGGCAGTAGCAGACCGGGCATACGTTTCGGCACGCATAACATCTGATGCACTTTTCAAACTGCCGGCTCCAGAATTCCATTTTTTCTTTCGAACTTTTCTTTTCAAACTCAACTACATCTTCAAAACTTTTCGATTTATCAGAATTTTTGGCGGTGCCGATTGTAAAGTCGGCGCCTTTCGGCTGTTTTACCCGGCAGTTTTCGCACTTCTCAAGAAGCTTTTTAGTGCGTTTATCCAATACGCCTTCACAGGCCACACCGATTATTGTCACATTTTCTCTTTTAAATTGTTTTTCTCTTATTAACTCAAAAACCGTAGCAACATCACAACCTTTACAAACGACTGCAAGTTTGTTCTTTTTAAGTTTTGTAAGATACAAACCAAGGTTATTAATGCAATATTTATTGAAAATCAAACGGGCAACATCACCCGGGTCATTTATAAAAGCCGGACTGGTCGAGAACTCATCATAAGCTTTCTCATAACCTATTGCCCACTCCGCTTTTTTCTCGGTTAGAAGTTTTTTTATTATATCCTGTAATTCTTTATCCATTTTCCCGCCAATCCTTTACCTCAGCAACAACTTTTTTTACTACTTCCGCGAATTTCTTGCCTTCTGAAGCTGAAACCCAGCTTGCGTGAAAACGTCTTTTATCAATTCCAAAATGCTCCAATAAGCCCTTTAAATGAGGGTAGCGCCTTCTCCAGTAAAAATTACCTTCGCTATAATGGCAGTCGCCGGGATGGCAGCCTGATACCAAAACTCCATCTGCACCGTTATGAAACGCCTCAATGATCATCATCGGATCCATCCTCCCTGTACAAGGAATCCTGATAATTTTAATATTTGACGGGTAAATATTTCTGCCCAGTCCGGTCATATCCGCACCGGCGTAAGAACACCAGTTGCACAAGAACCCTACAACATTAAGCTTCTTTGTTTCGTTGTTTGACATATCTCTCCGCCTAAAAACGTCCATAACGTCTATAAAAGTCCATAAGGTCCGTAAAGTCTAAAATCTCGAAATTATTATTTAATAAACTTTCTTTAATTAGTTATTAGCAATCAGCTATTAGTAATTGGTCTCGTTGCTGTTTCTATCTGATTCATAACCTGCCTGTCTGTAAAGCCCTTAAGATCCACCGCTTTACAATAGCAGGAGCCGACACAGGCGCCGCAGCCTTTACATACGCTTTCCAGGACCTTTGCAACATGCCGCATATCGCCTCTCTTAACTTCTTTATCTTCCATCTCAATCGCGCTGTAAGGGCAGACATTATAACAAGTCTCGCATCCTGAACAGGTTAATTGATTCACCTCCGCTATTAACGGCTCTACTTCCATTTTTTCTTTGGCAAAGAGGGCGCATACTTTTGCCGCAGTTGCCGAGGCCTGAGCCACCGTATCAGGTATATCTTTCGGCGATATACAACAACCGGCTACAAAAACACCTGAGATGGCAGTTTCTACCGGCGCAAGTTTCGGATGAAGTTCATTATAAAAACCATACTGATCATAGGACATATGGAAAAGCTGGGCAAGCTCTTTCGCGTTGCTTCTAGGTTCAAGCCCGTTAGCAAGCACCACCATATCAGCTTCAATTTCTATCTGCGCGCCTGATAATGTATCAGCGCCTTTTACTATTAATTTTTCCCCGCGTTCATATATCTTTGAAACACGTCCTCTTAAATAGACAACACCGTAATCATTCTGAGCCCTCTGTACAAATTCTTCGTAGTTTTTGCCCGCAGACCTGATGTCAATGTAAAAAACATAAGACTGCGTTTCCGGATAATGATCCTTAAGCAGCATCGCTTGTTTTGCCGTGTACATACAGCACACTCTGGAGCAATAAGGACGATGCTTTAATTCATCTCTTGAGCCCACACATTGAATAAATACGACATTTTTTACTTCTTTCTGATCAGAAGGTCTCACAACATGTCCGCCGGTAGGGCCTGAAGAATTAATTAACCTTTCAAACTGCAGACTTGATATAACATCCTTTATCTCGCCATAACCATATTCGCCGTAGTTTGCATGGTCATAAATATTAAATCCGGTGGCAACAACTACCGCTCCGAATTTTTCTTTTAATATTTCATCCTGCTGAGCATAATCAATAGCTCCGGTCGGGCAAACTTTCTCGCAAATTTTGCATTTTCCTGTCTTAAAAAAGGTACATGTAGTTCGGTCAATAACTGGTACATTAGGTACAGCCTGAGGAAAAGGCGTATAAATCGCTTTTCTGAAAGCAAGTTTCTCGTCAAATTCCGAAAAAGACTTTTTATTGGGGCATTTGGAGACACATACACCGCAGCCTATACATTTTGAGTTAACAGATTTTGCTTTCTGTTTGATCTTTACATCAAATTGTCCGATAAATCCGCAAACTTCAACTACTTCGGCATAAGTCAGGAGCGTAATATTTGGATCCTGAGCGACAGCCACCATTTTAGGAGTTAAAATACAGGCGGAACAATCAAGTGTCGGAAAAGTTTTATCAAGCTGGGACATCCTTCCACCGATAGAGGGTTCTTTCTCTACGAGAACCACTTTATAACCCGCAGCAGATATATCAAGCGCAGCCTGAATACCCGCAATACCCCCGCCGATGACCAATGCTCTTTTTTCTATTGAAGCAAACATTTTCAAGAGCGCTTCGCTGCGCCTTACTTTTGCGACAGCCATTTCCATTACTTTCATTGCTTTTTGCGTGGCTAATTCTTTATCATCACTGTGCACCCACGAAACATGCTCGCGGATATTCGCCATTTCCATCAAATAAGGATTCAATCCGGCTCTCTCCATGGTCTTTCTAAAAGTACCTTCGTGCATTCTGGGAGAACAGGCAGAAACTACAATTCTGTCCAGATTATATTTTTTAATAGCCTCAATAACGGTATTCTGACCCGGGTCGGAACACATATATTTATAATCAACGGCAACCCGCACACCGGGCAGTGACTCGGCATATTTAGCAACACGGGTTACATCCACCACTCCCGCGATATTTGTGCCGCAATGGCAGACGAAAACCCCGATTCTGGCCATTATAATATTCCTTTTGATTTAAGTAACGGTTTTGGGTCAATAAAATGTTTATTCATCATTAAATCCATATAATCATAGCCCAGGGCAAGTCCCATCACCTGGGTAAAATAAAGGACAGGTATATTCAAATCAGTTTTTAGTAATTTTGAAATTTCAGGCTGTCTTGCATCAAGATTGCTATGGCAAAGCGGACAAGCTACCATTACCAGATCGGCGCCGCAGGCCTTTGCTTCTTTCAGAATATCTCCGGAAAGTTTACGGACTATCTCTGTTTTTGTAAGAGAAAACGCCGCGCCGCAGCACTCAGTCTTGTAATACCATTTAACCGGCTCAGTTCCTAAAGCCTTCGCCAGGTTATCCAGGATCATCGGGTTTTCCACCCTGTCATTTTCGGAAACCTCAGGCGGCCTGGTCATTAAACAGCCGTAATAACAGGCGATCTTTAAACCTTTAAGTTCTTTTTTAATCCTCGCTTTAATATTTTCAATGCCATATTTTTCAAGCAATACACGGGTAAGGTGTAATACTTCGGCTTTTCCGTTATAAGTTTCTCCGGTCACTTCTTCCACTTCTTTTTTAAGCTTTGGATCTTTCTCCATGTTAAGATGAGCCATTCTCAAACGGGAAAAACATGCGGAACAAGGAGAAGTAATAGGCATATTGTGTTTTTCTGCCCAGATAAGCGACTTTGCAGGTAAAGCTGCTGCCGTAAGCTCGGAAGTTATATGAGCAGTAGTGGCTCCGCAGCAAGTCCAGTCAGGAATTTCGACCAGATCTATTTCCAGGTCCTCACAGACCAGCCGTGTAGCAACATCATATTCTCTTGCGGTTGAGGAGAGCG
>JAZDIO010000023.1:0-7551 GCA_043804965.1 Candidatus Firestoneibacteriota bacterium
CCAAGTCCGAGATATATTCCAGAATAGGTTCCCGAGCCGGAGTAACAGTGCCTATGAAAACAATTTTGTTGTCATATTTCATCTTTTCTGTTTCTGAAAGGTAAATTTTTCTATGCACCTCAGGATCGCAAGCAAGAGGCAGCCGGATATAATTCCCGCGGCAAGCCGGACTTTCTCCCAGCGCCTTTTCAATATCTATCATAAAAAAATAATCATAATAAGCCGGGTATACCGCCAAAAACTCTTTCCTGTATTTTGAGACAACAGTATCAAAAAACCAATTGGCTAACACGGCAGGAGTTTTAAGCTTTATTTTCTGAAGCGTTGCCGCGCCGATATTTTCACCGAATAAAACAAGCACAAGATCGGGTTTACTAACAGCGACTTTTTTAAAAAATCTTTTATTCATCTTTTGAATTGTATTAATTCCGGCTTTCTCCCTTAATTTTTGAATAAAGAAAAGCCCCTGCCTTCTATAATCAAAATAACTGATCTTATGGCCTGCGCTGAGCAAGGCTTTGCTCATCCAAATACCGATATGCCCCAAAATCCCGTCTGAGGGAGCGACTAACAAAATTTTCAATTATAGCCTCCTTCTTTTATTCCAGTCAAAGTCAGATCATTTCTTTTTCGCAGTTACAAATAAAGTTGCAGTCATTCCCAACAAATAACCCGTTAATTCAATAGCGCTGAATATCAAGAACTCCGCTGTATGAAGCAGGGCAACTAAAAGGCTTTTAATTTTATTGCGTTTTACTGCAAAGTTTCTTTGCTGCACCCCTGCTGGCTGATTAACTCTTTTTGATATGATTTTAAGATCGCCCAGAAGATACCTGAGACTGTCGGAATACCCCGGCAAAGGCTTTTTTATATTTATAAGACTGTGATATATTTTTATATCAGTAAACCCGCATTTTTTAAGTATTGCCCTGAGTGTTTTAGGTGAAAAATGATAAAGATGCGTCGGAGCTTTAAGCCCGTACCAGCGTTTTCCGAACAAAAACCGCTGCAGGCTGTTAAAATTCGGCACACTTGCGATAAACATTCCATTATTCTTTAACAGCCGGTAAACTTCTTTAAGGTTTTCATTGCTCTCCGGAATATGCTCCAATACTTCCCACATGGTAATAAGATCATATTGGCCTTCTTTTAATTTTGAGTCGGTCAGCTCGCCGTTATAGACTTCTAAACCAAGTTTATTGCCGGCAAATTCAGCTGCAGTCTTGTTAGGTTCTACACCAAAAGAATCCCAGCCTTCGTTTTCCATCATCTTTATAAAAAGCCCGGTTCCGGTTCCAACATCCAGCAATTTTCCCGTCTTAGAAAGTTTTCTTACAAACTTTAATCTTCTTTGCAGTATCTTAGAGTCGGCAATTTCTTTACCGGAGGACTCATTGTCAATCGAATGAAAATAATTATCAGGATAATATTTTTCCAGTTCATTCTTACCCGGTCGGGGATTTATATATACAAGACCGCAGACTCTGCATTTTACAATATTAAACTCTCCGGGAAGGCCCCAGTCATAATCCTGTGTTTTGAAAAGGAATTTATATCGGCCGGAATCGCAGAGAGCGCATTTTACTGTTTCCATTACCCTTTTCTCCACTTTGGTTCATTGTTTTTATTTTGATTTCCGTTTTTTATTTTATAGTAGAGCTTTTTTATAATCGGAGGCGTAACAGCTTTTACAAATTTTTTAAAAATAGAACCCGGATAATCCCACTTTTCTTTCCATAATCTATATTTACTCTCAAATTCACCCGTAAAGATAACAGCGTCCTTCGCCGCAAAACCCACAATGGTATGAGGGAAGGCGGAGATTCCGGCATTACCAACAAAAGACATTTTGAAATTCTTTAAAAGACTTTCAAAAGCCTCAGGGGTAAATCTCCAGTAATCATTCGGATAATCATGAATTTCAAAGTCAAGAACTGAAGTAATAACAATGATACCGCCGGGCTTCAATATTCGATAGGCCTCTTCTATTGCTTTATGAGGATATTCAACATGTTCAAGCGTTTCAAATATAAGCACAGCGCCGGCAGCATTATCAGGAAGATCTATTTTATGCAGATTTAACACCCTATCAACACCTTTCCCTTCACGCATATCACAGCCTATATATTCTTTTCCTTTAAAAAGCGCATGAAGATCATATTCCTGTCCGGGAACAATAAATGCCCCGAATTCGTAAATGGGCCCGGAAATCGGCAAGGTTTCGGCGCATATTTTTGCAAATTCAAATATACAGTCTCTCATTTAACACCCCTCTTACAATACTTTTTCCTTTTTTCTTTCTTTTATAACTTTTGCAGGAACTCCCGCGGCTACAGAATACTCCGGTACGGATTTTGTCACCACTGCTCCGGCGGCAACAACAGCACCTTTACCGATATTTACCCCGTCAAGGAAGACCGCGCCGGCCCCAATACAAACATCATCGCCTATCCTGATCCCTTTCTTGGTTTCTCCCTGTTTTGATATAGGTATATCCGGATCAGAAAATAAATGATTAGCCGGAACAATTACAACATGAGCGGCAATATGCGTATCATTTCCTATTGTTAACCCGCCGTGGCCATATAAGACAGCATAGTCGTTTACAGTCGAACCCTTTCCTATTTTAATTTCCCCGCCGTTAGTTTTAATTAAAGCATAAGGATGTATATAGGTATTATCGCCTATCTCAATTCCCGCGGTTTCTCCGTTAGCAATAATCCTGGAAAAATGTTCAATTACAACATTCTTCCCCAATATTATATTTTTTGGATACGCTATCTCCGCTCTCGGAGAAATAAAAGTGTTCGAGCCTGTTTTTACTCCGCGAACAAGACACAACGCTTTTTTTATCAGTATTTTTACAAACTTTCTCATCAAACCTCCAAAAAATAACGGGTTATATTTAAATTATATCATAATAATATACTGTTTTTAGCTTTTTTCAAAAAGAAAACAAAAAATATCATTGTTTTTGCATTTGATTTTCGGTAGTTTTTTCAGATCTTTCTCTGTTCAGCACTGAAACTAAAGCAGCTAAAAACCAGAAAGGCTCCATCACCCTTACAATAATAAAAGTATTTGCGGTAAGAGCATGGAACAGAAGAGCGATAAAGGAAACGGTAAAACCAAAAGTAATTGACTTTGTAAACTCTGTTTGACCGGTTTTATATGCCGCATACCCCATTTTATAAATAGCAATAATCATCCAGGCAAATAGGGCAAATCCGATAATACCGACCTCTCCCAGCACCGTAAAATACTGACCGTCAATAAAACTTACTCCGGTCACACCATAGCCGGTAAGCAAATGCTTGGGAAGTTTCACGGTAATAAGATTTTCCCAGCTCTCAATACGGGCCCTACTTGACTCATCAAAACTAACCTTTCCCATTCCCGTATCTGCCTGCCGGCCCTGGAAAGTTTCAAGTACTCTCCCGGTTATATTTCCAGGAAGAAGGAGCGGCATAATTACAACAGCTCCAAGTAAAATCAAAAAATACGTCAACTTGTTTTTTTTCGTTAAGAACAGCGTAAACAGGAGCATAACGCCAAAAGCAATGTAAGAAGCCCGGGAAAAGGTTTGAGAAAACGGGGGCATAATAAAAATAAAACCTGACAACGCAAGCAATTTCTTTACGTTATTTTTATAGTTCAACATGACTGCGGTAAAAATCGCCAAAACAATCACAAAGTATCCGCCCAGGGCAGCCGGTTCTCCCGAAGTGGCAGCAACACCCAGAGGATCTTCAAAAGGAGCAGTTATTCTTACTCCTTTCCCAACCTGAGTATAACAATAAACAGTCACAATAATCAGCGTTATCAAAGCGCCAAAAAGATATTTTTTTACATCTTTTTCGTCTTTTACAACGTTGCTGACCATGAAGAAAAGTAAAAAGTATTCAATATATTTTGCTACATAAAAAAAACTTTTCACGGGATTCACGTCCCCTGTAATTATTCCTTTCAGGGTAAAAATGACGCAGGCAAGCGTATAAGTGATAACAGAAATATTCAACGGGGTATTTTTAAGTAATCCGATTGATTTGTCTATGGCTATTCTCGAAAACCAGGCAAAGAATACGATAAGAAGAATAAAATCGTCAATTCTCATAACAACGTCCCGTCCGGGAAGAGAAGCAAGCTTAATCTCCGGAGAAAGCAGCATCGAGAAGACCAGGATGTAAATACCAAATTCTATTCTGAAAAAAGCGATAATCCCGGCCAGGAGGCCGAGTATAATGCCCAGCAGGACGCCTGAGTTTGCCTGAGGGATTAAAAATGCTACAAAAAGGGAGATAAGGGCAAAAACCGTAAAAAACAGGGCTTTGTGTTTAGCCATTTAAGGATTCTTTTTATCTTCTTTATAATATCTGGAGCTGTAATAGTCGCTGCCGTAATGAGGCATCATCTTTATATTGACATCATTAAGAACCATCCCGAGAATATTCGCATGAACATTATCAAGCTGGGATTTCGCGCGCCTCAAGGCAAGTTTGGAAGTGCGCCCCGACTGATAGATGAGGACCACTCCGTCCACTTTTGAAGCAAGTATCGTGGAATCCGCAAAAAGCAGGATAGGGGGACAGTCGAAAACCACCAGGTCAAAATTTGCTTTCAATTCAGAAAGCAGAATATCCAAGCTTGAAGAATTTATGATATCAACAGGATTGGTATACATTCTGCCGCAGGTAATAATTTTAAGGTTTTCGATCCCCGGCACTTTTATTATATTCTCCAGTTTTAGTCCGCTCATTAAAATATCAGAAGTTCCTTTTAGAGCTTCTTTCCAGGTGATATTTCCAAGCAGGATGTCCGAAAGTCCGTTCTCCCTGGAAAACCCGAAAATTTTATTAATAGAAGGCCTTCTTAGGTCAGCCTCCACAAGCACCACCTGCATACCTGCCTCCGCCGACGAAAGCGCGTAATTGATAATAGAAAAAGTCTTTCCCTCGGCAGGGCCGGAACTAGTAAATATCAGGGATTTCTTTTTGTCTTTTGCCACCGTAAAAGAGATATTTGTCCTGAGCGTATGATACGCTTCAACCAGAATAGATTTCGGATAATACCAGAGGATCAAATGCCTTTTTAAATAAGCATCTTTACCCTTTTTCCGGAATAAGCGGCCAAATATCCCGCTTTTTTTGTCAAGTTCATCCGTTGCCTTTGGAATTATACCAAGAACCGGAAGGCCTATAAAGCTTTCCAGATCTTCGACTGAGCCGATCGTAGTATCAAGGCTTTCCATGAAAAATGCCGCAACAGCTCCGATAATAAGACCAAGCAACAGCCCTATTATCATATTTAATTTTTTATTCGGTCTTAATGGATACTTTGCCGCCATGGCTTTGTTGACAATAGCAGAAGTTTCGACTTTACCGGCTTCCGCTATCTCTGCTTCCTGAAACTTCGTCCGGAGATTGTTATATAAAGATTCATTAATTGAAACTTCCCGGGTTAACTTTATCAGCTCGCTATCCTGTTCCGAGAGCTCCCTGATTTTCTCTTCGACATCTTTAATATCTTCTTTTTTCTTCCGCACTTCCGGATGCTCTTCGGTATATTGACGTTTCAAGGATGACAGCTGAGAACTAAGTTCAATAAGCCTGCTGGCATAGGCCTGGGCCATGCCGGAAATACCGCCTTTTGACTTAAAGTTTTTCAGGTTTTCCTCAGCTTTAAAAAGCTCTTTTTCCTGCTGCGTCAGCTGGATCTGAATATATTTTTTTTGTTCTTTTTCCGCTTTGCTTTTTTCTTCAAAACTCTTTTCTATGTAACATTCCGCTATGGCATTTACCAGCATTGCAGCCACTTCCGCCTTATCCGAATAGCCGGTAATCTGTATCATATTAGAATCGCCGACCTGCCCTACTTCCAAATCTCCAATAACATCCATCACAGATTTAGTTGACTTTATTTTTATCAGAGCCCTTCTTATGACATCTTCACTTTTAACTATTCTGATTTCCGTGCCCATGGGATCTAAAGCAGTACCGGAAATATTGCTCTCGGATGCTCCTATTTTTATGGAACAACTTGCTTTATAAACAGGTTTTTGCAAATCAGTGAAGATATAGGTGGCCACCAGTAAAACAACAGAAGTAAAAAAAATAATATACTTGTGTTTAGTCAAAGTACGCCAGTAATCGTATATTGTCAGCTCTTCCGTTTCTATCGCCATTTTCCCTCTTTAAGCCTTATGATAAATCCTTTAACAAAAAAATTAACAAATACCTTAACTATCCAGTTTTACAACTCTTCCGTTATTACTATCAGCAGTTATTATACTCTCATTTTTTGTTATCAGCAAGCCGTCCGCTTTATTCAATATACAGCCGTCTTAACCGGCTCTCCATTACCATCAAACACCCTTATATTATCATCATTCCTGTCGATAACGCAATAGTATTTATTATTCGGTTTACCCTTAAAATAATAACGGCAGATAACGATCCGGAATTTATCAGCAGTAAACTTGATTCATGGGCGTATTATTACGGAGTTAAACTGGATTTTATTAGACCCAGCAAGCCAGTGGACATACTCTCGCTGTTTTCACCATAACTTATTGTATCTTTATTTTAGAAGAAGATGGTAATCTAAAAGGTGGCTGTTGTAAATATTATGGAAATACTTTCAAAATATCATCACAAAATCTTAACATTATGCCATTTGAAGAATTATTTTCTTTTTCTACATATAGCAGGCAATATCTCCCAAACTCATCCTGGGTTAAAACACAATCCGAAATAAAAGAATCAATTATTTTCTTTGGCCCTATCCAATTCTTTCCGTCTTCTGAATAACAAACTTCAAGACCGGCATTTTTTCTTGGCATATAGTATATTATCAGTCTATTTTCCTTATTGCAAAATACACCTAAATTACGATAAAACTCCGGGCTATTTAAATTTTCGCTCCTGCTTTCAAATATGGTTATCGGCTCATCCCAAGTCATCCCGTCTTTTGAAGAAGCTATTCTCAGCATCATAATTCTCTTGTCTTTTGCTGCCGGGCTTTTATCTGACTTTAACATTTCTTCCGTCCAAACTGCCCAAAATGTATTTTTATTATCTTTTATGATCTTTACATTATCCTCTCTTATACTGATCGGGTATTTGTTTACTATATTATTTACTTCCGCTATTTTGTATTCCTCTGTAAACTCCTCAAAATCCTTAGAATAACTGACCAACAAACATGAATTCTCGTATTTTATTTCAAAATAAAGATTATTGTCTATCTTGCCAAAATACAATCTTTTGCGTTTTTCCTTTTTTTCTTTTATTGCTACAACCGGGTTTGTCCAATCAGCGAGGTCACTCGAATAACTAACCAATAAACCTCTACTATCCTCCGGCTGTTGCTCTCCCGGAGATTGAGAATCTCTTCCTTTTTTAAACACAAGACAATATTCCGCATCATTTTTTTTGCACATAAACAAAGGAAAAGTATCCGCCAATGAATTAATATTTTCCATTGTCGATCTATTCCATCCGGAAAAATCTTTTTTTATATTCCAGGAAAGACAGATTCCTTCTCTTTCATACT